>DASXNK010000203.1 GCA_036495095.1 Candidatus Dormiibacterota bacterium
CGATGCCCCACCCCCTGGACTCACTCGCGCTGTCCTGGGGCTACGAGCTGCTCCCCTTCTGGATCGGCTACTTCGCCGTCGGCGTCGCCGCGGGACGGCTGCTGGCCCGGCGGCGCGACGTCGGCGACCATCCCCGGGTCGCGCTCGCCTGCCTCGCGCTGGTGCCGGCCGGCTTCGCGCTGCTGGTCGCCAGCCCGGTCACCCGGCTGCGCAACGGCGACTTCGCCCAGGGCACCGGCGCCTTCCTCCGCCCGCTGCTGGTGCCGGTGGTGGTCGCGGTGACCGGCGCGGTGCTGCTCGGCGCGCCCGCGGTGCTCCGCCGCCTCCCCCGGCTGCGCCGCCCGATGCTGGCACTGAGCCGCGACTCGCTCGGCGTCTACATCCTCCATCCGGTGATCGCGTTCGAGCTCGGGGACGACCACCTGAAGCCGATGCTGAACCGGCCGCTGCCGGGGTCGATCGCCGGCTTCCTGCTCCTCACCGTGCTCACCCTGGCACTGGCGCTGCTCGCCACCCGGCTGATCAGCGCCACCCCCCTCGCCCCGCTCATCGGCGCCGAGCAGCGGCCGATCAGGTTCGGCTCAGCGGCGCACCATCACGAAGGGGACGAGCTGCTCGATCGCGGTCATCGACCCGTGGTGCCCCATCATCCGCGCCTGGGCGGGGTCGACTGAGCGCTGGAACACGCCCACGTCGCCGTGGGCGGCGGCGAGGACGTCGCCGATGCGGGCGCGGATCCGGGCGGGCACCACCGGCCCGAACCAGCCCTCCTCGATGGCCTGCTCCCGGGAGACGATCCACATCCGGTCGCCGAGGTGGGCGCGCCACGCCGCGAGCACGTCCTCGACCGCGCCCTCGCGGACGTGGAGGTGGCGGGCGCGGGCCTCGCCGGCGAGCAGGCGCAGGCCTGCGGACAGCTCGGGGTGGTCGTCGACGTCCACCCGCGAGCGCGGCGGGAGGTCGATCATGCCGTGGTCGCCGGTGACCACCAGCGCCGACCCCGCGGGCAGCCGCTCGGCCACCAGCGCGGCGGTGCGGTCGATGTCTGCGAGCTGCAGCGTCCACGCCTCCGAGGCGGTGCCGCGGAGGTGGCCGACGGCGTCGAGGTCGGGGTGGTACGCGTACACGAAGCGCCGACCCCGCTCGCCGAGCGCCTCGACGATCTGCAGGGCGGTGTCGGCGAGGGAGATCGCCGGGCGGTAGCGGCCGCCACGCAGCACCGCGCGGGTCATCCCCGAGTGGGAGTGCAGCCGGGGCCCGATCAGCACCACGTCGATCCCCGACGACACGGCGCGCTCGAAGGCGGTGGGATCGGGCTGCACCTCCTCGGGGAGGAGGCGGTGGATGGTGTCGCCGGCGCCGCCCCGCACCCCGTACGGGCCCCAGGTGAGCATGTTCAGCGCCCCCTCCTCGCCGGGGAGCCAGACCGTGTAGCCGACCAGGCCGTGCTCGCCCGGCGGGCGCCCGGTGCCGATCGAGGCGATGCTCGCGGCGGTGGTGGCCGGGAACCCGGCGGTGAGCGGCACCGACCGCAGCGCGGTGCCGGAGAGGAAGGGCGCCGCCGCGGCGCGCTGGCGGAGCAGGTCGAACCCGAGGCCGTCGATGAGCAGCAGCGCCACCGAGTTCAGCGGTTCGAGGCCGAGCGGGTCGGGGAACTCGTCGGCGCCGAGCGCGTGCATCAGCGCGGGGACGAGGTCGGCCAGCGCGGCCTCGCCATAGCGAGGCAGGGGGCGCGGGGGTTCGCCCACCTCCATGCCGGTCAGAGGGGGATGTTGCCGTGTTTGCGGCGAGGTCGCTCCACCTGCTTGGTGGCGGTCATCCGCAGCGCGTTGATGAGCACGGCCCGGGTCTGCTTGGGCTCGATGACGTCGTCGACGTACCCGCGCTCGGCCGCGTAGTAGGGGTTGGCGAACTGCTCACGGTAGTCCTCGATCAGCTGCGCGGCCTTGGCGGCGGGGTCGGCCGCCTGCGCGATGTCCCGGCGGAAGATGATGTTCACCGCGCCCTGCGGGCCCATCACCGCGATCTCGGCGGTGGGCCAGGCCACGTTGTAGTCGGCGCGGATGTGCTTGCTGCACATGACGTCGTAGGCACCGCCGTACGCCTTGCGGGTGATCACCGTGAGCTTCGGCACGGTGGCCTCGCAGTAGGCGTAGAGGAGCTTGGCGCCGTGCCGGATGATGCCACCGTACTCCTGGGCGGTGCCGGGCAGGAAGCCGGGCACGTCGACGAACGTGACCAGCGGGATGTTGAACGAGTCGCAGAAGCGGACGAAGCGCGCCCCCTTGATGCTCGCCTCGATGTCGAGCGCACCGGCGAGCACCCGCGGCTGGTTGCCGACGATCCCGACCGGGTGGCCGTCGAGGCGGGCGAAGCCGGTGATCAGGTTCTCGGCGTGATACGGCATCACCTCGAGGAAGCGGGCCTCGTCGACCACCCGGGAGATCACCGCGCGCATGTCGTAGGGCTGGTTGGGGTTGTCGGGGATGATCGACTGCAGCTCGGGGTCGGCGCGCTGGGGGTCGTCGAGGGTGGGGCGGTGCGGGGGTTGCTCGGTGTTGTTGCTGGGCAGGTAGGAGAGCAGCTCACGGATCTGGGCGAAGGCCTCGTCCTCGGCGTCGGCGATGAAGTGGGCGACGCCGCTGCGCCGGTTGTGCACGTCCGAGCCGCCCAGCTCCTCGAAGGTCACCTCCTCGCCGGTGGTGACCTTGATCACGTCCGGACCGGTGATGAACATGTAGCCGACCCGGCGCACCATGAAGATGAAGTCGGTCATCGCCGGTGAGTAGACCGCCCCGCCGGTGCAGGGGCCGACGATGAGCGAGAGCTGGGGGATGACGCCGCTCGACCAGACGTTGCGGTAGAAGATCTCCGCGTAGCCGGCGAGCGAGACCACCCCCTCCTGGATGCGCGCTCCCCCGGAGTCGTTGACGCCGATGCAGGGGCGGCCGCTGCGCACCGCCAGGTCCATGATCTTGGTCACCTTCTCGGCGAAGACCTCACCGAGCGAGCCGCCGAAGACGCTGGCGTCGTGGCTGAAGACGAACACCTGCCGGCCCTCGACGGTGCCCCAGCCGGTGATCACGCCGTCGCCGCGGATGCGCTTCTCCCCCATCCCGAAATTGGTGGAGCGGTGCATCGCGAAGACGTCGATCTCCACGAAGGAGCCGGGGTCGAGGAGCCGCTCGATCCGCTCGCGGGCGGTGAGCTTGCCCTTGCGGTGCTGGAGGCGCGCCGCCGCCCCGCCCCGCTGCACCGCGTCGTAGCGCCGCTTGCGGAGCAGGTTGATCTTGCGCTCGGTGACGCTGCCGGGAGTGCCGGCGGCGGCGCCGTTGGCGCCCGCGGCGGTGGCCTTGAGGTCACCATCGCTGAGTCGGGGACGGTCCTCGGCCCCCGCGGGGGGGATGCCGGGACGGGGCGCCTTGGCCATGGTGGGTGGCAAGGCTACCGGAATGGAGGCCCCGCGGGACGTCCCCACCGGTCTAGCGTGAGCTCTCGACGCAGAGGACCACGTTGGCGGCGAAGTAGCGGAACGGCACTCCGGCGGCGCAGGGGTCGACCAGGGTCGCCGGGGAGAGCCTCTGCAGGATCCGGCCGTCGTGCGTTCCGGAGCAGTCGACGGGCCGCAGCTCGCCCCCGACGTCCACGACGCACTGCCCGACGGCCGAGTCCGAGGCGGGGTCGACGACCCGCGGGGCGGTCACCGCCCGCACCACCAGGAGCAGGGCCACGGCGGCGAGCAGCAGCGGCACCAGCGGTCCCGGGCGCTTCCACAGCGGCGCGCCCGGCGGCAGCGGCGCCGCCAGCGGGCTGATCACCGCCGGGTCGCGCACCGGGGGGCCCAGGTGCCGCACCCGGCGCAGCGCCAGCAGGTTGTAGAGCGGCGTCGACCAGCTGAAGACGAGCAGCGAGATCACCCCCCACCAGCCGGTCAGCAGGGTGCGGTTCTGGAGGTCGCGGAAGGTGGCGATCCCGCACCAGCGGCAGTACGGGCCGGGCCGGCTGCGCGCCTGCATCAGCAGCACCATGCCGACGTGCTGGCGGAAGCTCACGTCCGCCGCCGGCGCCGAGCCGCAGAGCCGGCACTCGCCGGGGCCGGGGCCGCGGGGCTCGCCCGCAGGCGGCGGCGGGGTCGGCGGGGCGGAGACGGGCCGGGGATCGGGGTCGGACATCGCGCCATGCAGGCTACAGCGCGCGGTCCTGGATCAGGGTCTCCAGCGGGAGAGTGCCTGGCGGAGGCGGTTCACCCGCTCGCGCTCCAGGGCCAGGCCGACCGACCCGGTGAGCAGCAGCAGGGCGCAGCCGCCGAAGACCGCGTAGAGGGGAAGGCTGGAGGCGGCGATGCCCAGGGCGCGGAGGCAGACGCCCGCCAGCGCCACGCCGGCGGCGACCGCGCAGAGCCGCGACTCGGCGACCACCCCGACCAACAGCACCGCGATCGCCTCGCCGAGCAGGAGCGGCAGGTACCAGGAGCCGGAGCTGGCGGCCAGGGCCTGGAGACCGCTGCTGCCGAGGAGGAGGAGCAGGCCGCCGCCGAGCAGCGGCGTCGCCGCCTCGGGGCGCCCGTCGGGGAGGCGGTCGCCGCGGGCGGCGAGCCCGCAGCAGATCGCGGCCAGGGCGGGGGCGACCACGTAGTCCTGGGCGTCCATGAGGTGGGCGGCGGCGCTGAGCCAGTCGAGCCCGGCGGCGGCGAGGAGGATGCCCGCCCAGAGGCCGAGCCGGGGTGCCGGCCAGGCCGTCTCGGTGGCGACGAGGGCGGCGGCGACCAGGGCGGCGGCGAACCCGGCGAGGGCGAGCGACGCGGACAGGCCCGCGACCCCGTCGGGGGCGCCGGTGGCCACCGTGAACGCCCAGAGGGCGGCCAGGGCGGCGAGCCCGAGGGCGGCGAGCCGGTGGGCGGTGCGCCAGCCGGGCACCGGCCCCTCGAGCAGGGCGGCGCCGCGGGCGGCGACGCCGAGCAGGGTGAGCCCCAGCACCGCGCCGGTGGTGCCGAAGCCCATCGCCAGGGCGGCGTTGACCGTCGACAGGGCCGCGAGGGCGGCCGCCGCGACCACCGTCTCCAGCCGCCGCAGCCGGCGGCCCGCGAGGTACACGACCACGGCGAGGGCAGCGCTGACCACCGAGAGCAGGGCGTGGTCCTCGGCGGCGACGCAGAGGCCGAGGCTGAGGACCGCGAGGCCGCCGGTGCCCGCCCAGAGCCCGAGCGCGAGGTCGCCCCCGGCGCGGCGCAGGCGGGTCCCGGTGAACGCCAGCCCGGCGGCGGCGAGGAGGGGCAGCGGCGCCAGGGCGATCGCGGCCTGGTGGAGGGTGAGGGCGCCGCCCGCGACCACCGCGGCCGTCCAGTACCAGGCGGCGGCGGCGAGGGCGGCGGCGAGCAGGCCGGCGAGGGCGCGGCGGCTCGCCGCGGCGAGCAGCACCGCCCCGGCGAGCGCACCGGCGCTGAGCAGCGCCTCCAGCCAGACCGGCGAGACGACCACGCAGGCGGCGGCGGCGAGGCGCAGACCGGCGCCCCACCAGGCCAGCTGCCGCTGGAGCGGCGGCATCCCCACCGACATCGCCGCGCCGGCGATGCCGAGGATCACGAGCGAGGCGGTGTATCCGGCCTGGCCGAGCTGAGCGGCGCTCACCGCGGTGAGGGCGGTGGCGGTGAGCCCGCCGCTCAGCCACGGCAGCAGCGCGGTCGCGCGGCGCCGCACCGCCACCAGCGCGGTGGCGGCGAGCACCAGCGCCAGCCCGCAGGGCACCCCCGCGGGCCAGTGTTCGGGCAGGACGTCTCCACCGCGGTCGAGGGCCCCGACGGCGACCGCGGCGACCGCCACCGGCCCGAGCGCCAGCCAGACCAGCGCGCTCCCGGCGGCGCGGCGCAGCGCCGGCAGGGTGCCGGCGAGCGTGGCCGCGGCGACGGCGAGGAGCTCGACGTCGAGTCGGGGGCTGGCCGCCGCCGCGGCGACCGCCTCCAGGGTGGCGAGCAGCGCCACCGCCTCGCCGAGGGTCAGCGCGACCTGGACGCCGAGGGCGGGGCGGTCGAGCAGCCGCCAGGGCAGCCCGGTCACGGCGGCGGTGCCGAGGGCGGTGAGCGCGAGGGTGAGGTCGAGCTCGCCGCCGCCGGCGCCCAGGCTCCAGGCCAGGGCGAGCGGGGTGGCGCTCGCCAGGAGCACGCTCACCCACCCCATCAGGGCGCTGGCCCGGCGCAGCGCCGGGTACATGCACACCGCCGCGGTGGCGGCGAGGGTGAGGGGCAGGTGGACCGCCCGCGGGGCGGTGGCGCCGTCGAGGGCCTGGTGGGAGGCGGTGGCGACCGCCGCCCAGGGGCCGGCGAGGGTCGCGGCCAGCGCCAGCCAGCGGCCGGGCAGCGCGAAGGGCGACCCGGGCCGACCGGCGAGGAGCCACCCCGCCAGCGCGATCAGGGCCACGCCGGGAAGGGCCCGGGCCCCGGCTCCGCTGGCGACGGCGGCGCTCACCGCGGCGGTGGCGGCCATCCCCAGGCAGAGCGCGGCGTAGGCGGTGGAGCGCAGCAGCGAGGCGATGCGCTCGTAGACCACCGCGCAGAGGGCGCCGCCGAGGGCGACCGCGGTCGAGGAGGTCATCCCGGTGGCGTCCCGGACCAGGTAGCCGTAGAGGGCGGCGAGGCTGAGCGGGAGGGTGAGCGCGGTGAGCGCCAGGTAGGTGCGCTCGACCAGCCGCAGCGCCGCCCGGCGGTGGCAGACGACCGCGACCGCGAGGAGGGCGGCGTTGAGTCCGAGCACGGTGGCGGCGCGGGCGGCGCCGCCGAGCCCCTCCGGCCCGTAGGCGAGGAAGAGCACGGTGGCGCTGATCAGCAGCAGGGCGCCCGCCCAGGAGAGCAGCAGGACGCCGTGCTCGCTGATCAGCCGGCGCAGGTCGAGGCCGGGCGAGGGGGTTGCCGCGGGCCGGGACGGCACCGTCCACGACGGCAGCGCGGCGGGCGGCGGCGGCGGAGGGCCGCCGACCGCGACGCCGCTCGGCGGCGGGGGCGGGATCGCCGGCGCTGCGGGCGCGGGCGGTGCCGCGGGGGCCGGCCCGGCGAGCCAGGCGTACCGGTCGCGGTAGCGCTTCAGCAGCGCCACGCCCTCGGCACCGAGGTGGCCACCCGCCTCGAGCCGCTGCATGTCAGCGATCACCCAGGCAAGGTGCCAGGCCTCCTCGCGCCGGGTGTCGTCGACCATTCAGGAAACGATGGACCAACGTGGTGCGTCCGGGAGCGTCGATGCCGAGCCGTCATCGGCCGTGACAGCCGCGTGGCGGTCGCCATCCGGGTATGGTCCAGAGTTTCCCGACCAGCATTGGGGAATGAGGAGGGTGTATGTCCGGGCGTGCGGTGGTGATCGCCGGCGCCGGTCCGACGGGGATGATGCTGGCGGCGGAGCTGACGCTGGCGGGGACCGACGTCCTCATCGTCGAGCGGCGCGCCAGCTTCAGGCTCGAGAGCTCGCGCTCCCGAGGTCTGCACTCCCGCACCATCGAGGTGCTGGACCAGCGCGGTGTCGTCGATCGCTTCCTCGCCGAGGGGAAGGCGATGCAGGTGCAGGCGTTCGCCGGGGTCCGGATGGACATCAGCGACTTCCCCACCCGCCACAACTATGGGATGGCGCTGCTGCAGAGCCACTTCGAGCGCATCCTGGCCGGCTGGCTCGACGAGCTGGGCGTTCCCGTCCTGCGCGAACGCGAGGTGACCGGGTTCAGGCAGGACGACAGCGGCGTCGATGTCGCGCTGTCCGGTGGCACATCGCTGCGGGCGGGGTATCTGGTCGGTTGCGACGGGGGCCGCAGCGCTGTGCGCAAGGCTGCCGGAATCGACTTCGCGGGCTGGAATCCAACCACGCGCTGGATCATTGCCGAGGTCGAGATGGAGGAGGTGCCGGAATTCGGCCTGCGTGGCGGCGGTGGCATCGGCCCAGCCGAGGATGGACGGGTGGGCGTCACCCTCATCGTGCCCGACCTGGACCGCACCGATGAGCCCACCCTGCAGGACGTCCGCGACGCGCTCATCCGGGTTGACGGCAGGGACTACGGCGTCCACAGCCCGAGCTGGATCTCCAGCTTCACCGACATGACGCGTCAGGCGGTGGCGTATCGCGGCGGGCGGGTGTTGCTCGCGGGTGACGCCGCCCATGTGCACGCTCCGATGGGCGGGCAGGGTTTGAACGTCGGCGTGCAGGACGCTGTCAACCTGGGGTGGAAGCTGGCTCAGGTTGTCGACGGAAGATCACCGGTGAGCCTTCTCGACACGTACCACGCTGAACGGCATCCGGTTGCCGCCCGGGTGCTGCAGAACACGATGGCGCAGAGAGCGGTGGGCGCCAACGACGAGCGCACGGTCGCGCTTCGCGGCATCCTGGCCGAGGTGCTGACGATGGACCAACCGCGCAAGCACATCGCCGCGATGATCTCCGGCCTCGACGTCGCCTACGACCTCGGCGGGGGACACCCGCTGCTCGGGCGCCGCATGCCTGACCTGGATCTCGTGACCGC
>DASXNK010000204.1 GCA_036495095.1 Candidatus Dormiibacterota bacterium
TGCCGCGTGAGCGGCTCGGCCGCCTCCCTGTCGGACAGGCCGCCGGTGGCGCGCGGGTCGAAGTCGTCCGCGACCGAGACCTTCCTGCCCGGCCTGACCCGGAGCGGCCGGATGATCCGGCGCAGGGTCGCGTGTCCCTCCTCCGCCATGTGTCCAGGGTAGCCGGCGGTGAAGCGGGTTCACACTGGCCCGGGAGCGCCCCTCCCTGACCGGGGCCGGGGCTCAGCGTCCGATGACGGTGATCCGCACCAGGGGACGCGGCTCGGGGCGGGGCGGCTGCTCGGCCGCCTCGAGACGGTCGACGAGCGCCAGCACCACCTCGATGGCCTCGTAGGAGAGCCCGAGGTCGCGGCGCAGGCGCCGGATCCGGCGCACCCGGCGCAGGTCGGCCTCGGTGGGGCCGCCCTCACCGAGGAGGAGCAGCCCGTTGGCCGCGTAGGTCTGCAGCTCGCGGCGCCGCACCCCGCGGCGCCCGTTCCCGTCAGCGGCCGGCATGGCTTCCCTCCCGGCTCTCCCGCAGCGCTTCGGCGAGGGCCCGCGCCTCCGGGGGCACCGGCACCGGCAGTCGCACGTCGACCTCGGCGACGAGGTCGCCACTGCCGCCGCCCTTCAGATGGGGCATCCCCAGGCCGCGCAGCCGCAGCTTCGCGCCGTTCTGGGTGCCCGGGGGGATGGTCAGCTGCACCCGCGTGCCCCTCGGCGTGGGCACCTGGACCTCGCCGCCGAGCAGAGCGACGTCGAGCGGCACCTCCACCCGGGTGTACAGGTTGTCGCCCTCGCGCCGGAAGCGGGGGTGGGGGAGGACGTGCACGCGCACGAGGATGTCCCCGGCCGCGCCACCCTGCGCGCCCGGCCCCCCCTGGCCGGCGGCGCGCACCAGGGCACCGTCGGTGATGCCCGCGGGGATGCGGATCTGCACCCGGCGGGTGCCGGCGTCGCCGGCGATCTCCAGGGTGCGGGTGGTCCCGTTGTAGGCCTCCTCGAGGGAGATGTCGATCTCCGCCTCGAGGTCGGACCCGCGCCGCGGCCGGGGCGTCCGGGTGCCGCCGCGCGCGCCTCCGCCCTCGGCTCCGGCTCCGCGGCCGCGGAACATGCCGTTGAAGAAGTCGGAGAAGGGCTCGCTGTCGCCGAACAGGTCCTCGAGGTCCTCCTGGGACATCGAGCGGTACTCGAACTGGGGCTCGGCCTGGCCGCCGCGGAAGGGCTGCCCGTAGCCCTGCCGGTCGCCGCCGAAGGGGCCGGAACCCGGTTGGGCGCCGGGGCGCCCCGCCTTCTCCCAGGCGTCGATCTCCTCCCAGCGCTCGCCGTGGGCGTCGTACTTCTTCCGCTTGTCCGGGTCACTGAGGACCTCGTTGGCCTCGTTGATCTCCTTGAAGCGCGCCTCCGCGGCCGCGTCCCCGGGATTGACGTCGGGGTGGTGCTTGCGGGCGAGCTTTCGGAAGGCGGCCTTGATCTCCTTCGGGGTCGCGCTCTTCGAGACCCCCAGTGTCGAGTAGTAGTCCTTGAACGTCGTCGCCATCGCTGTCGAGGTACCCGCGTTCCCCGCCTCCGAAACTCGTTCCACCGGCGGTCGAAACGCGTCGCCACCCGGATTGCAAGCTTGCAGCCGGACGCACGTTGTGCAGAGGGGGGAATTTTGACGTCCCCCGTTCTACGATAGGACCATGACGACTGACGACCCCGCAGCCGCCGCGCTGCACCGCCTCGAGCAGGCGATGGACACCGCGAACGACCTCATCGGCGAGCTGATCCGCAGGCTCCCCGATGGCGGCCGGCCGCGGCTCCGCGTGATGAGCGGCCGCCGGGAGGGGACCGTCACTGCCTCCGACGAGGCGGCGCCACGGCTTCGCATCGTGGGTGACGCGTCCGACGGCTGACCGGCGGACCCGAGTTCCGGCCGGTTCCGGCGGATACGTCCCTGCCCGAGATCGCCCTCAGGGCTCCTCGGAGGCCCGGATCGCCTCGACCGCCGCGGTGGCGGCGATGCTCGCCGCCTCGTCCGCGATCGCCGCGTAGCGGCCGGCCTCGTCGGCATCGGCGGCGGCCAGCGCCCGGTCGGCGGCGATCTCGGCGTCGGCGGCGGCGCCGGCGGCGGCCCAGGCGGCCCGGTCGGCGGCGCCGGCGGCCTCGTTCAGCCACTCCTCGTCACCGGCGAGGGCTGCCGCCTCGGCGACCTCGTCCGCGCTCTGTCCCGCGGCCATGGCGGCGGTCGCCGCCTCCTCGGCCGCCTGGACGGCAACCACGACCGGGGTGGTGGGGAGCTCGTCGCTCGTGCCTGGCATCGCGGCGCACCTCGTGATCTTCACGTAGGCTTCATATCATATGATATTATGCCTATCAGATACATCGCCCTGCGCGGTGGGTGGAGAGGGGGGCGTGCGCGCCCGGTCCACGGCCTGCCACGGCCGCACCCGCCGCCAGGCTCAGGAGGTGGATCCGTGACGCTGCTGCTGGTGCTCCTCATCGCCCTGCTCGCCTTCACCCTGTTCGGAGGCGGCGGGTACACGTATCGCCGGTACTACGGGCCCGGGCCCGGCGGCATGGTGGTCGACGACCGGAGCGGGGGCGGGGGCGGCGCCGTGCTGGCCATCGCCGTCATCGCGCTGCTGCTCCTCTTCCTCCTCTACGGCGGCTACAACTGGTTCGGCTGGTTCGGCGACCACGTCACCGTCAACGTCCACTGAGCGCTCGACCGGGCCCAGCGCCGCCCGGGGGGCCTCGGAGGGCCGGAAGCCCTCCAGGCCTCGGGGGGCGGCCAGGGCCCGCCGCGCCTCGCCGGCGTCGCGGAGGAGCCGCTCGACGTCGAGCCCGAGGCGGCGGGGGCGGAAGGGCTCCAGCCGGGAGATGCCGCGATCGAGCAGGTTCAGCGCCCCGCGGAGGTTGCCCCGGGAGGCGTGATGGAGGCCCACCCCCACCTGGAGCAGCCCCTGGTAGAGCCGCCGCACCTCGCCCGGCTCGGCCCGCCAGGCGTCCTCGAGCACCTCGTGCGCCTCGAACCAGCGCCCCTCGTTGAAGAGGCGCACCCCCTCGACGAGCAGGGGTGGGGGAGGGGCCGGGTCGCCGCCCCGGTCCACGCCTAGGACTCCGAGCTCGCTGGGTCACGCTCCCAGGCGAGGCCGGCGGCGAGCACGGTCTCGTCCTGCGGGGCGATCAGCTGCAGGTTGCCGATGGCGAGCCCGGCCCAGCCGATGAGGTTGATCCAGCGCAGCCAGGCGGAGAAGGGGATGCGCACCGCGAGCTCGTCGGTGTCCTCGGGGGGCAGGTCGGTGACGAAGCACGGGCTGACGTACAGGTCGACCTCGGGCTGGTAACGGCGCCACTCCCCGATCGCGGCGTAGGCGGCGGCGACCTCGGCGGGATCGCGCCGCTGGGCGAGCTCCAGCTTGGTCCTGATGTTGTCGCCGTACTCGCCGGCCCGCGACGGGAAGGTGGCGCGATGCGAGTTCGCGGCCTCCGCGAAGAAGAGTGGCCAGGTGTTCGCCGCCGGCTCGGGCACGGTTGCGGCCACCACCCGGGCACCCAGCCGCTGGAGTCTGGCCACCCACTGCTCGGCGGTGTCGCTGGCCTCGGGGATGCGGCCGTCGCCCACCGACGGAGGCCGGGTGAGGACGCCGACCGTGAGCCCCGCGAGTCGCGGCTGCGGCGCCGGCCGCCCGCCGAGGACCGACCACATCAGCGCGACGTCGGCGACGCTGCGCGCCATCGGCCCCACGGTGTCGAGGGTGGGGCAGAGCGGAAAGATGCCGTCCATCGGCAGCGTGCCCCAGCGGGTCTTGAGGCCGACGGTGTCGCAGCACGCCGAGGGCAGGCGGATGGAGCAGCCGGTGTCGGTGCCCAGCGCCAGCTCGCACATCCCCGCCGCCAGCGCCGCGGCGTTGCCGCTCGAGGAGCCGCCGGTGGTCAGGCCGGGGTGGGCGGGGTTGTGGACGGTGCCGTACCACGGGTTGGCGCCGAGCACCCCCCAGGCGTACTCGGTGAGGTTGGTCTTGCCGATCAGCACCGCCCCGGCGTCGAGCAGGCGCTGGGCGGCGGTGGCGGTGCGGTCGGGCACGTGGTCGGCGTGGATCCGCGAGCCGTAGGTGGTGCGCACACCGGCGGTGTCGACGAGGTCCTTGATCACCAGGGTGCGGCCGGCGAGGGGTCCGGGGTGCGGCTCCGCCGGGGGGTCCACCCGGGTGATGATGGCGTTGAGCGGGTCGCGGTTCACCGCGGCAACGGTAGCAAGGTCGGGTCGGACCACCCCGGGGGCGGGTTGTGGCTTTAGTTTAGAATGAACCGTGTCATCTGAATGGACGGAGGCTGGAAGCCCGTGCCCTCCACCCAGGTCCACGCCGGCATCGACCACCAGGCGTACCGGCACATCCTCGGCCACTTCCTCAGCGGGGTCGCCATCGTCACCGGCATCGGCGACTCCGGGCCCGCCGGGCTGGCGGTGAACTCGTTCACCGCGGTGTCGCTCGAGCCGCCGCTGGTCGCATTCTTCCCCGCGACACGCTCGACCTCGTGGCCGCGCATCCGCGCCGCCGGGCGCTTCTGCGTGAACATCCTCGGCCACGACCAGGAGGACGTGTGCCGGCGGTTCGCGATGAGCGGGGTCGACAAGTTCGCCGGCCTGGGGTGGAGCGCCGCGCCGTCGGGGGCTCCGCTGCTGGCCGGTTCGCTGGCGTGGATCGACTGCGTGCTGGAGAGTGAGCATCCCGCCGGCGACCACACCCTGGTGCTCGGTCGGGTGACGGCGTTGGAGGCCCGGGACGACGCGGAGCATCCGCTCGCCTTCTATCGGGGTGGCTACGGGCGGTTCCGGCCGGGGGCGTAGGTCACGCTGTCCCGAGCTACAGTCCGAGCTCCCTGGCCCGGCGGGCGAACTCCGACTTGGAACGGGCCCCCGCCTTCGCGTAGACGTTCGCCAGGTGCCCGTGGACGGTGCGCTCGCTGATGAAGAGCTGGCCGGCGATCTCCCGGGCGGTGAGCCGCTGCGCCGCAAGGCCGGCCACCTCGCGCTCGCGCGGGGTCATCGCTCCCGGACCCAGCACCGCGCCGGCGAGGCGCCGGCCGCGGCCGCCGAGCTCGCGCATCGCCTCGAGGGTGCGGTCGCGCCGCCAGGTCGCATGGCAGGCCTCGAAATCGGCACCGGCCTCGCGGAGGGCGGCGAGCGCGGCGGTGCGATCGGAGCCGCAGAGGCTGCGTCCGAGCACGTCGCTGGCGCGGCCCCGGAGCAGCCGGTAGCCGCCCGGGGCGAGCAGGTCGCGAGCCCGGCGCGCCGGCTCGGTGGCGGCCTCGGCGCGCCGGGCGGCGAGCGCGCTCCAGCCGGTCGCGATGCCCGCCAGCGCGTGGTGGAGATCGCAGTCCATCTGCTCCGCGAGCTCGCCGAGGGCGCTGGCGGCCTGCTCGGCATCGGCGGCCTCGCCGAGTCCGGCGGCGAGCTCGGCGAGGTCGGCCAGGCAGATGCCGGCGAAGGGTCGCGCCTCCATCGCCACCAGCGCGGCGGCGGCGTCACGGAGGTGGCCGAGGGCCTCGTCGCAGCGCCCCTCCCGCCAGCAGACCACCGCCCGGGCATGCACGCAGAGCTCGCGGCAGAAGAGCCACTCGCGGTCGAAGGTCGAGGTCGCCATCGAGAGGAAGTCGCGGGCCTGGTCGGCGAGCCCCATCTCGGCGGCGGCGAGGGTGGCGAAGATCGCGCCCGAGCCGCGACGCCGGTCGAGCACGCCCGGGTTCCAGGCGAGCACGTCCTGCATCGCCGCCACCGCGGCGGGCAGGTCGCCGGACAGCCAGTGCACCGACGCCTGCAGCTCCAGCACGTTGCCCTCGCGCCAGCTGGGGTTGCAGGACTTGGCCTCGTCGAAGGCGGCCAGCGCCTCCTCGACGCGGCCCGAGTAGCCGAGCAGCCAGCCGAGCGACATCAGGCCCCAGGTGAGCCGGTACAGCTTGGCGTCCTCGCGGGCGAGGGCGATGCTGCGCCGCAGCGCCTCCTCCGCCTGCCCGAAGCGGCCGCGGTAGAAGGCGGCGATGCCGGTCACCCCCACCGCGTGGAGGGTGGCGGAGCGGTCGCCCACCGCCTCGGCGTCCGCGAGCACCCGCCGCGCCCCCTCCTCGAGCGCGGGCAGGTCGCCGCGGTTGCCCAGGGTGTAGGCGAGCTCGAGCGCGGCGAGCAGGGCGTTGGGGCGGTCGCCGGCCTCCTCGAACAGCGCCAGCGCCGCGGTGCAGGCCTCCTCCGCCTGGTCGAGCTCGCCGGTGCCGAACGAGAGGAAGCTGCTCAGCCGCGACTTCACCGCGGCGCGCCGGCCCAGGTCGGCGGTGCCCTCGAGGAGCGCATCCATGGCGCGCAGGGCCCGGATCCCCGCCGGGGCGCCGGCGCCGGCGCGATGGTCGACCACCCACTCGGCCGGCCAGGAGAGGGCGCCGGCGACGTCGAGCCAGCGGCGGTCGCCGTGGGGGAGGAGCTCCACGAGCACGCCGAGCACGGTGAGCCCCTCGTGGAAGGCGCCGCGGTCCTCGGTCTCGCGGAAGGCCTCGCAGAGCACCTCGACGGCCTCGGCGTCACCCACCTCGGCGGAGCGGGCGAAGTGCGAGGCGGCCTCGCCGAGCCGCCCCGTCGAGAGCAGCACCCGGCCGACGTGGCGGTGGAGCACCCGCCGCTGGGCGCCGCCGATGTCGGCGTAGATCACCTCCTGCATCAGCGGATGGGCGATCTCGTAGGTGAGCTTCCGCCCCTGCTCCTCCTCGATGACCAGCCGCGAGCGGGTGAGCCGCTGCAGCACCGGCCCGACCTGCTCGAGCGGGCGGCCGGCGAGCTGGAGCAGCTCGGCGAGGTCGACCCGGCCGCCGGCCACGGCGAGCACCTCGAGGATCGCCTGCTGCTCGTCGGTGAGGCCGCGCACCTGGGCGCTCACCCGCTCGGCGAGCCCGCCCGGGATCGAGCGCAGCCGCGGCCGGGAGAGGTCGTCCCCCTTGTCGAGGAGCTCCTGGAGCAGGCCCAGGGCGAACAGCGGGTTGCCCCGGGAGCGCCGGATCAGCCAGTCGACCAGGGCGCGCGACGGCGGGGTGTGGAGCACCGCCTCGGCGAGCTCGTGGACCATCGCGTCCTCGAGCGGGGCGACGGTGAGGCGGCGCAGCACCCCCTCCTGCTCGAGGTCGTGGAGCACCCGGGTGGCCACCGGCTGCTCGGCGAGCTCGCCCGGCCGCGCCGAGGCGATCACCAGCACCCGGCTGCGGGGCAGGCTCCCGGCGAGGTAGTGGAGGGCGCCCACCGAGGAGGGATCGGCAAGGTGGAGGTCGTCGAGGACGACGACGACCGGCGACCGCGCCGCCAGGTTGCCGAGCAGCACGGCGAGGCCCTCGAGCAGCCGTGAGCGCGGCGGCTGCCGTGGGGGGATCGATCCGCGCACCGCGGAGGCGCGGCGGAGCAGGCCGGCGAGGTCGTCGACGTGGCCGCCGCAGAGCTGCGCCACCTCCTCGGCGGGCAGGCCGCGGAGGTGGTGCTCGAGCGCCTCGGCCCAGAGCGAGAAGGAGGCGGTGGCGCCGAGCGCGTGGGCGCGGGCGCTGAGCCCGACGACCCCCCGCCGGTTGGTCTCACGGACCTCGGCGGCGAGGCGGGTCTTGCCCACCCCGGGCTCGCCGATGAGGAGGATGCAGCGAAAATCCCCGTCGGCGGAGCGGCGCAGCTCCGCATCGAGGTCGGCGAGCTCGGCGGCACGGCCGACGAGCCTCGTCCTCCAGGGCACCCGGATCACCGACCTCATCCCTCGACAGATGGTAGGCCCCGGCGCGCCGCTGCGCGCCGGGACCCACCAGCCGGACCGGGCCGACCTCCTCCGTCAGTGCCAGTCGCGCATGTGGTTGCGGATGTCGTCGGTGAGCGACGAGCCGTCGTAGTACTTCTCGTAGAAGGCCTCGTCGACGTGGTGGATGACCGCGCCGAAGTTGCACTGCATGGGGTTGAAGGTGACCGGGCAGCGACCGTAGTTCTCGACGCAGTAGTCGATGTAGGCGGCCATCGCCTCCTGGGCCCAGTCCGAGATCTGCACCGCCGGATGGTTGACCAGGTCGCGAACGGTCTCGGGCTTGAAGGGGCCCTTGTGCTGCAGCATCCAGTTGTCGTCGCCCTTGGAGAGCAGCCGCCCCGGGGCGTACTTGTCGTCCATCATCGCCTTGACCAGGGTCTCGCCGTTCGGGTACCGCGGCGAGGGGCAGTAGGTCGACTCGATGACACCCTCGATGCCGCGCACGGTCACCGCGCCGCAGGCCATCGGTGCCTTGGTGTTGGGCGGCTCGGTGAACATGCCCAGGCCCTTGGCCACGCCCGGATAGGCGCCCATCAGCACATCGTCGAAGAAGCCGCAGAAGATCCAGTTGCCCAGGCCCATGGCCTCGGCGGCGAGGCGCATGTTCTGCACGTACGAGCCGGGGACGTAGGTCTCGACCTGGAAGAAGAACTGCTCGATCTGGCTGATGGTGACCGGGAACTCGAGCTTGCCCTCGCCCACCCACTGGGCCACTCCGGCGGGCTGCTGGGTCTTGTCGTCGGTGTAGAACAGGTGCCAGGCGTCGAACAGGTTCAGCATCGCGCTGAAGTAGAGCCAGCCCACGTCGGTGATCGGCAGGAACCAGGTGGTGCCGGGGCGGTTGACGTTGTACTGGTAGGGGCCGAAGAGCGAGGCGTTGGGGGCGCCGGGCACCCGGGTCATCCAGTCGACGTCGGGCCGGTGGTCGAGGATCTGCACGCAGCCCTCGCGGTACCAGCGCAGCACCTTGCCGTAGTCCTCCTCGCCCTCGATCTCGACCATCTTCTCGCGCTCGTGGCCGGGTCGGTAGAGGAAGACGCCCTCGTCCTTGATGATCAGCAGGTCGTGGGCGAAGGAGTTGCCGGGGGCGCCGGCGGTGCGACCCGAGATCGTCGAGAGCTCGTGGAAGCCGCCGGTGGTGGCGATGTCCCAGTGGACCATGCCGTTGGGGCCGCAGGCCGCCCAGGCGATGATCGCCTCCTCGACCTCGGTCAGCGGCATCACCGGGTGCTCGGATGCGAAGGCGAGCGGACCCTTGGGCTGGTGCAGGGTGTGACCGGTGGCGCCGTGGACCTCCGTCGCCCCGCTCTCGATGTGGTAGCCGCGCGCGACCCGGCGGCTGCGCAGGGTCGAGAGCAGGCTCGGGACGGTGCGGGTCTTCTCGAAGAACGCCTTGAGCTGGCGCTGCTCCTCCGCTGTGGGGGCGGGCGCGGCGTTGATGACGGCCATGTGCTCCTCCTCGCTCGCAGGCTGGGACGGCCGCCCGTCGGCGAACCGGCGAGGAGGCGAGAGTACGTGGTGAACCGCGGTTCGGTCCTGCGTAAAAACTACGTGTTCGTCTACGTGTTCGGCGAGCAGGGCTTGACGGCGGGCTGCCGGATTTCTACGGTCGCCACGACGGGGTCCCAGCGGCGGCCGGTGCGGGTGAGGAGGCGGAGGATGGCGAGAGCGCAGGGGCCTGTCGAGGAGGTCATCCGCCGCCGCGTCGCCGAGCACCCCGACGCCACCTGGCTGCTCTGGAAGGACACCGAGTACCGGTGGCGCGACGTGCTCTCCAACGCGCTGCGCGCCGCCAACGGCCTGCTCGAGCTGGGGGTGCGCCCCGGTGAGCGGGTCGCCATCCTGATGGGCAACCGCCCCGAGTTCCTCTGGGCGCACCTCGGCATCATCCTCATCGGCGCCCACTCGGTGCCGGTGAACATCTCCCAGCGCGGCGCCACCCTGCAGCACATCCTCGCCGACTGCGAGGCGGTGGCCGCGATCCTCCAGGACGACCTGCGCGACGCGCTGCTCGCGGTCCGCGAGGGCTGCCCGGAGCTCCGCCGCACCGTGGTCGTCGACGGCCGCACCGGCGGCGGCATCGACTGGGACTTCGACCGGCTGATGGCCGCCCCCGACAGCGAGCCCGACGTCGACCTCGCCGAGCCCAGCGGCGGGGTCGGGATGCTCTACACCTCGGGCACCACCGGCCCCCCCAAGGGGGTGGTGGCGACCAACTACGACACCTCGCCGCTGGGGATCCTGCTCGGCGCCTCG
Organism: Candidatus Dormiibacterota bacterium; assembly: GCA_036495095.1. Lineage (NCBI taxonomy): Bacteria > Bacillati > Candidatus Dormiibacterota > Candidatus Dormiibacterota bacterium. Next base: position 10,038 of record DASXNK010000204.1, read on the forward strand.
GGGGTGAGGCCCGGCGACACCATGTACACGCCGCTGCCGCTCTTCCACGGCAACGCGCTGCTGGTCTCGGCGATCGGCTCGATGATGATCGACGCCCGCCTCGCCCTCGGCGAGCGCTTCAGCGCCTCGCGCTTCTGGGACGAGTGCCGCCGCTACAACGCGGTGGAGTTCAACAGCCTCGGCGGGATGATCTCGATCCTGCTCAAGCAGCCGCCCCGGCCCGGCGACGCCGACAACCCGGTGCGCACCGTGCTCAGCGCCGGCTGCCCGGCCGACCGCTGGGAGGAGTTCGAGAAGCGCTTCGGGGTGCGCATCATCGAGTGGTTCGGGATGGTGGACGCCCCCGGCATCCTGATGAACGACGAGGGCAGGGTCGGCTCCATCGGCAGGGCCAAGGCGGGGGTGGAGTACCGGGTCGTCGACGACGACGACGAGCCGCTGCCGCCGCACCACGTCGGCGAGCTGGTCTTCCGCCACCCCAAGGGCCGGATGACCTACTACCACCGCATGCCGGAGGCCACCGACCAGGCCTACCGGGGGGGCTGGTTCCACTCCGGCGACCTCGCCGAGTACGACGACGACGGGTTCTTCTACTACCGCGGCCGCAAGAAGGAGTCGATGCGCCGCCTCGGCGAGAACATCTCCGCGTGGGAGATCGAGTCGGTGCTGAACCAGCACCCCGCGGTGCTGGAGAGCGCCGCCTGCGCGGTGAGCTCCGAGCTCGGCGAGGACGAGGTCAAGGTGTGCATCGTCCCCCAGCCCGGCGCCCATCCCACCCCCGAGGAGATCGTCGACTTCTGCAGCGGCCGGATGGCGTACTACGCCATCCCCCGCTATGTCGAGCTCGTCGAGTCGCTGCCCAAGACGGAGACCCAGCGGATCCAGTACGGCATCCTCCGCCAGCGCGGCATCACCCCTGGGACCTGGGATCGTCAGCAGGCCGGGCACACGGTCGAGCGCCGGTGACCACCCACTCGAGGAGCGCGCCCCATGGCTGATGCCCTGATCGCCGGCGCTGCGATGACTCGGTTCGGGAAGTTTCCCTCCTCGACGATCCGCTCACTCGCCGAGGAGGCGGTGGCGGAGGCGCTGCGCGACGCGGGCATCGGCCCGGAGGCCGTGCAGATGGCCTTCTTCTCCAACGCCACCGCCGGCATCCTCACCGGCCAGGAGATGATCCGGGGGCAGGTCGCGCTGCGTCACACCGGGCTGCTGGGCATCCCCATCGTCAACGTCGAGAACGCCTGTGCCTCGGCCTCCACCGCCTTCCACCTGGCCTGCATGGCGGTGCGCTCGGGAGACGTCGACGTCGCCATCGCGGTCGGCTCCGAGAAGCTCACCCACGAGGACAGGCAGCGCTCCTTCGCGGCGATCGGCACCGCCGTGGACATGCTCCAGCTGGAGGAGCTCAAGGAGCGGATGCGGGCCTCCCAGCCGGTGGCTGCGGTCGCCGCGGGGGCGTCGCCGGGGGTGGTGCAGGCGGAGGCGGTCGACGGCAACCGCTCGTTCTTCATGGACATCTATGCGTCGATGACCCGCGCCTACATGGAGCGCAGCGGCGCCTCGGTGCGCGACCTCGCCGAGGTGGCGGTGAAGAGCCATCGCAACGCCGCCCTCAACCCCAAGGCGCAGTTCCGCACCGAGGTGAGCGTCGAGGAGGTGCTCGCCAGCCGCGAGATCTCCCCGCCGCTGACGCTGCTGATGTGCTCGCCGATCGGCGACGGCGCCGCCGCCGTGGTGGTGTGCTCGGAGGAGTACGCGCGCCGCCACGGCGGGGCGGCGGTGCGGGTGCGTGCCTGCGCCCTGGTGTCGGGCACCGACCGCTCCCCCGGCGAGCCGGGTGCGGTCGAGCGGGCGGCGGAGCGGGCGTACGCGGATGCCGGCCTCGGCCCCGAGGATCTCGACGTCGCCGAGGTGCACGACGCCGCCGCGCCGGCCGAGCTGATCTGCTACGAGGAGCTCGGCCTCTGCGCCGCGGGAGAGGGCCCGCAGCTTCTCTCCTCCGGCACCACCGCGCTCGGCGGCCGGCTCCCGGTCAACCCCAGCGGTGGGCTGCTGAGCAAGGGCCATCCGATCGGCGCCACCGGGTGCGGACAGCTGGTCGAGATCGTCGACCAGCTGCGGGGGCGGTGTGGGGCACGGCAGGTGGAGGGCGCACGCGTCGCCCTCGCGGAGAACGGCGGCGGCTTCCTCGGCACCGATGCGGCCGCCATGGTGGTGACCATCCTCTCGAGCTGAGGGGTTCAGACAGGAGCAGGGCGCGCCGGGACGCGCACAGGGAGACGGCATGGAGTTCAAGCAGGTTGTCGGTCTTCGCAGGTCCATCCGCTACTACCAGCCGTACCGGCCGGTCGAGCGGGAGAAGATCCAGACCATCCTCGAGGCCGCCCGCCTCTGCTCGCAGGCGGTCAACTCGGCGTGGTCGAGAGCCATCGTCGTCTACCGCGACGACCTCTCCGAGGAGGATCGCGAGGCGCTCAAGATCCCGACCACCACCGCGCAGCTGGACATGGCGCCGGTGTGGATCTTCTGGTATGGGGACATGAGCGCCCCCTCGCTGGGCAAGAGGACGCTCAAGGAGCTGGTCGACATCGGCGCCCTCAACCCCAGTCACGGCTGGAGCCACAGCTACGTCGACGACGTGATCTGGCCGCAGGTGCTGCAGCCGATCGCCGCCAACCCCTCCGCGCTGCTGGCGCTCACCGGGGTCGAGGCCGGGCTGGCCATCTGCCAGGCCCTGCTCGCGGCCGTGGACCTGGGGCTGGGCACCCAGCTCGTCGCCGTCAACCAGGCGAGGGCCACCGAGATCCTCGGCGTCCCCGAGCACCTGGTGCCCCTGGTGGTCCAGCTGGTGGGCTACTCGGCCGAGGATCGCGAGGCGGGAGGGCAGCGGCCGCGCCAGCCCTTCGAGGAGCTGTACTTCGAGGGACACTACGGCACTCCCTTCGAGCGCGACGAGGCCGTCGTCGACAGCCTCAAGAAGGACGGCATGATCATGAAGCAGGGTCCGTTCAAGTGGCGGCACGACGAGGTGCGTGCCCTGGCCCGCCAGTTCGGACTGCCTGAGTGACCATGACCTCCGAGCTCGGCGCCGAGTTCAGCCTTCCAGCGGACCTGGGCGAGATGCCCACCGTGCGCCACTGGGTGGAGGCGCAGGCCCGGCACTGGAACCGCGCTCAGGGCGAAGCCGAGATGAAGCGCAAGCTCGACACCCTGCGCGCCTTCTGCGAGACCAACCGGGTCGATCCGGACACGCTGGTGAAGAGCCTGTTCCGCCCCACCCCCGAGGGTCCGCGGATCCGGCTGAAGCAGCGCCGGCTGGTCGTCGAGCAGATCACCGCGTTCGAGGCGGTGGCACGCGAGACCCAGGACGTGCGCCACGCCCGCGATGCGGGCAACGTGGTGCGCAGCTTCCTCATCCACAACGGCGTGGCCATGACCGCGCCGATCATCCGCTAGAGCGGAGGCATCCGCGAGGGCCGCGCCGGGGCGCGGCCCTCGCGGTCCACCCAGACGTGACAGCGATGCTGCGGGCGCGGGGGCTGGTCATCCGGTACGGCCCCCGCACCGCGGTCGGGGGCGTCGACCTCGAGCTGCGCGAGCACGAGGTCCTCGGCCTGCTCGGTCCCAACGGCGCCGGCAAGTCGACCCTGCTCCGCCGGCTCGCGGGCCTGCTCCGCGCCCAGGCGGGCAGCGTCGAGCTGGACGGCGCCGATCCCCTCCACGACGTCGGCGCGCGGGCGCGGATCGGCTACCTCCCCGAGGACCCGCCGCTCTACGCCGAGGACACCGCGCTCCAGTACGTCGTGTACCTGGCGGCGCTGGCGGGGCTGCCCCGGAAGCGGCGCGCTGCGGCGGCCCGAGCCGCGCTCGAGCGGGTGGGGGCGGCGGCGCTGGAGCGGCGGCTCTGCGGGCGCCTCTCCAAGGGCCAGCGCCAGCGGGTGGCGATGGCCGCGGCGATCGTCCACCGGCCCGACGTGCTGCTCCTCGACGAGCCCTCCGAGGGCCTCGACCCGCGCCAGATGGTCGGCCTGCGCAGTCTCCTGGGCGAGCTGCGGACGACCACCTCGATCATCCTCTCCACCCACCTCCTCGCCGAGGCGCAGAGCGCCTGCGACCGGGTGGTGGTGCTCGACCAGGGCCGGATCGCCCTGGAGCGGCCGCTGCGGACCGAGGCTGCCGGGCACCGGGTCAGGGTGGTCGCCCACGGGGTGAAGCCGGGCCAGCTCAACGATGCGCTGCTCGCCGTCCCCGGGGTGCGCCGGGTGGAGCGTGGGGTGTGCACGGTGGACGGCCCGGCGGTGTCGGAGGCGATCGCCGCCGCGGTCTGCGCGCGGGGCTGGCGGTTGCGGCTGCTCGCCCCGGTGGCCGACGACCTCGAGGCCGCCTTCCTCGCCGCCGTCACCCAGGCGCCCGCGCCGCCACCGGGGGAGCGGCGATGAGGGGAGCGCTCCGCGTCGCCCGTCGGGAGCTGCGGGCCGCGCTGGTCACGCCGGCGACGTATGCGGTCGCGGTGGCGTTCCTGGCGCTCACCGGGATCACCTTCCTCCTCGTCACCGACGGCTCCCGGGAGGCGGGCCTGCGCCTCTGGTTCCCCAACCTGGGCTTCGTGCTGCTCGTCACCGCACCGATCCTCACCAGCCGGCTGGTGGCCGACGAGTGGCGCAGCCGCCACCTCGACGTGCTCCTCAGCCGGCCGGTGTCCGCGGCCGGCGTGGTCGTCGGCAAGTGGCTCGCGGCCACCGCGGTGATGCTCGGGCTGCTGGTTCCCACCCTCGCCTACGCCGCCTTCCTCGCCGCCTGGGGGAGGCCGGACTGGCCGCCGATCGTCGCCTCGTACCTGGGGGCGGCGCTCACCGTCGGCTTCTTCTGCGCCGTCGGCACCATGACCAGCGCACTCACCGCGACCGCGGTGGTGGCCGGGCTGACCGGCTTCGCCGTGCTCGTCGCCCTGCAGCTCGCCGCCGGCGTCGACGCGCTGCGCCCGCTGTCCTTCCAGCCCCGCCTCGAGAGCTTCGCCCGCGGCGTGCCCGAGCTCGGCGACCTCGTGTACCTCGTGTCCGGCACGGTGACCGCCCTGCTGGTGGCGGGGCTCGGGCAGCGGCTGCGCCGCCGGCTGCTGGAGCGGGGGAGGGCGCTGCTGGTCCCGACGGTGGCGCTCGGCGCCGCGGTCGCGGTGAACCTCGTCCCGATCCCGGCGCAGGCCCACTGGGACCTCACCGCCGCCGGCCGCTACACCCTCTCCCGCGCCTCCGCGGAGGTGCTCCAGCGGCTCACGGTGCCGGCGCGGGTCAGCGCCTTCGAGCCCAGCGGGTCCAGCGATGCCGGCGACGCCCGGATCCTCCTCGACCAGTTCGCCCGGGCCAGCCCGCGGATCAGCTACCGGGTGCTCGACCTCTCCCGCAGCCGGGGCGAGGCGCTGCGCCTCGGGGTGCGCGACGACGGGCAGGTCGCGGTGGAGGTGGGCGGCCGCAGGGAGGTGGTCTCACCGCTGACCGAGCTCACCCTGACCAGCGCCCTGCAGCGGCTCGCCCGCGGCCGCCCCCAGCAGGTCTGCGCCCTCGCCGGCCACGGCGAGCGCGAGCTCGACGACACCAGCCCCGCCGGCTACGACGCCGCCCGCACCCTGCTCGAGAACAGCGCCGTCGACACCGCCCGACTCGACCTCACCGTCGCCGACCGGGTGCCGCCGCAGTGCACCGTGCTGGCGATGATCGACCCGCGCTCGGCGCCGCTGCCGCGCGAGGTGCAGATCATCGGCGACTGGATGGCCCGCAGCGGCCGGATGCTGATCGCCCGCGAGCCCAACGGCCCCAACCTGGATCCCCTCACCACGCCCTGGGGCCTGAGGCTGCTCCCCGGCCTGGTCTTCGACCCCGCGCGCGGGCTCGCCGGCGACCCCACCTCGGTGCTGGTGAACAGCTTCCCCACCGAGTCGCCGGTGGCGAGGGAGGTCACCGGAGCCCTCTTCGTCACCACCGGCGGGGTGACCACCGCGGCCAGCGAGGACACCGGCCTCTCGGTCGCCCGGGTGGCGCAGTCGAGCGACACCTCCTACCTGCACCTCGACCCCGGGAGCACCGCCCAGCAGCCGGGCGACCGGCGCGGCCCGGTGGTCATCGCCGGCGCCGCCGACCGCTCCATGGTGCAGCCCGGCGGCGAGACCCGGGTGCCCAGCGGGGGGCCGAGCATCGCCCGCACCCGGCTGCTGGTGGTGGCCGACGCCGAGTGGGCGAGCAACGAGTTCCTCGGCGAGCTGGACAACCGGCGGCTGTTCACCAACGGCGTGAACTGGCTCGCCGGCGAGGAGGACGTCGTCGCCGTGGGTGGCGAGAACCCCGACCTCCGCCGGCTCGTGCTCACCCCGGCGCGCCGCACCCTGATGGGCGCGGTGGCGATCGGCGGCCTCCCCGGCCTGGCCGTGCTCGCCGGCGGCCTGGTCTGGCTCCGCCGGCGGGGACGCTGAGCGGCTACGGAATCCCGTAGACGTGGACGTCGGGCTGCTCGGCGTCGTCCCCGGGCGGCACCTCGCCGATCGGGTCGGCGACCCGGCGCAGACCGTCCGGGTCGGGGGGATGGGCGAGGTACAGCCAGCCCTCGGCGTCGCGGGCGACCATGTCGCCGGTGCGCAGCCAGCCGTCGCGCAGCCGGCGCGCAGCGGCGGCGGGGTTCCGCCAGTAGCGGAGCCGTGCTCGGCCGCCCACCGGGCGGAGCACCAGCTCGCCCACCTGGCCGGCGGCCACGGGACGGCCGTCGCCGTCGACCACCTCCATCTCGAGCAGGCCATCGGGGGGCTTTCCGAAGGAGCCCACCGGGCCGACGCCGACCGGGTTGCAGGCGAACCCGCCCTCCATGCTGCCATACCACTCCAGCACCTTCACCCCGAAGCGCTCCTCGAAGGGGTGCCAGATCTCCCGGGGCATCCCCGCGCTCACCACCAACCGCACCGAGTGGCCGCGGTCGCGCGGCGAGCTGGGCTCGCTGTACACCGCGGTGGCGAGCTCGCCGAGGTTCGTCCAGGTGGTGACGCCGTGGGCGATGCAGACGTCCCACAGCCGCGCCGGGCTGACCCGGCGGGAGATCACCGTGTGGGCGACCACGCCCCAGATCGCCGGCAGCACGGTGGTGATCAGGGCGTTGCCGCGGGTCAGCGACAGTCCCGTGTAGGGCACGTCCGTGGAGCGGTAGCCGAGCAGCTCCGGGAGGCGGCGGTAGAGCAGCAGCCGCTCGTGGGCGATCTCGACGGCGTCGGGCTCGGCCCCCGCCCCGTACACCAGCAGCCAGGGCTCGGCGAGATCGGTGACCTGCTCTGCGACCGCGGGCGCCCCGGGGACCTCGACCGCCTCGTCGACCAGCGGCCAGTCCCGGGCCGGGTCGAGCCCCAGGGCGCGCCCCTCCGGGGTGGAGGCCACCCAGGTGCGGAGGCCGCCGGCGCGGATCGTCGCGGCCACCCGCTCGTCCGCCACCACCGTGTCGGCGGCGACCAGCGCGGCGCACCCGGCGAAGCGCAGGCAATGGGCGAGGCGGTCGCCGCGGGTGTCCGGGTCGATGGGGACGGTGGGCAGCGCCAGGCGGGCGTTGGCGACCAGCGCGTAGACGAACTCGGGGTGGTTGCCGGTCATCACCGCCACCCGATCGCCACGGCGCAGCCCGGCGTGGTGGAGCAGCCCGGCGAGCCCGGCGCCCCGCACCGCCAGCTGCCCGGCGGTCACCCGCTCGACCGCCGGGCCGCCGTCCTCGAAGACGAGCAGGAGGCGCCCGGGATCGCGCTGCGCCTCGGCCTCCACCACCCGGCTGAGGACGGCGGCATCGAGGTTCGCGACGGCGACGCTCACGGGACCCACTGTGCTCAGGCCGGGACGGCGACCCGCCCGGCGCGAGCCGCCAGCCGCTCGACGTAGAGCTGGCCGGCGCGCTCGATGGAGCGGCGGAAGCGCAGCGCGTTGAACACCTGGGCACCGGCCAGCCCGGGGAGGATGTACCGCCACGTGAACTCGAGCGCGGTCGACCCCTGGCGGCCGGCGAGGTGGTAGCGGTGCCAGGAGGTGCCGCACTCGCGGGTCGGCCAGGTCCAGACCTGGGAGGTCTCGAACCAGAGCCCGCCGCGCTCGCGGCCGTGGTCCTTCAGGTACTCGTCGACGCTCACCGTCGCGGCGGCGGCGCCGGGGGCACGGATGCCCACCTCGAAGCCGAGCCCGCCGCCGTCGCCGTGCACGCCGCGCGCGCCGGGGAAGCAGAGCCGGGCCTCGCCCGACCGGCACCACCGAACCGCCTCGTCCAGCGGACGGGGGATGGTGGCGCGGGCCCTGATGGTGGTGAGCATCGCCGCCCTCCTCGCGGGATCCGCCGCCTCAGCGGCGCACCTCCGCACGCTCCGGGGAGGCGACGCCGCGCACCTCGGTGGTGGGCTCGGGAAGCAGCGCCGCCTCCAGCAGCCGGCTGAGGTACTCGACCCGCTCGCGGAGCTGGTCGCTGGTCGACTCCACCTCGGCGAGACGGTCGAGCACCGCCCGGTCGTCCTGCGAGCGGATCACCACCATCCCGAGGCCGCCGAGCAGCAGCGCGCCGACGCCGCCGAGGAGGATGTAGGGCATCTGGATGGCGACGTAGATCTCGTCGCGGATTGCCACGTAGCCGGCGACGAGCGCCACCACCGCGGCGGTCACCAGGGCGCCGCCGATGAGCTGCCGGCTGTGCTCGCGTGCGAATCGCTGCATGTCTCTGTCCATGTCTCCTTTCCCTACCGGCGCAGCGCCGGTTGCATCGGTGTGCTCGTCCTCCCGAGGTAGGCGCCGTGGAGGACGTCGACCTCGGATCGCAGCTGTTCCGCCGAGCCCCGGAAGACCACCTCGCCCTTGCGCAGCAGGTAGGCCGAGCCGGCGATCGAGAGCGCCGCGGTGGCAGCCTGCTCGACCAGCAGGCAGGCGGTGCCGCGCTCGCTGTGCAGCCGTCTGATGGTGTCGAGCAGGGTGAGCACCATCTTCGGCGCCAGCCCCAGCGAGAGCTCGTCGATGAGCATCACCCGGGGCTCGGAGAGCAGGGCGCGGCCGATCACCAGCATCTGCTGCTCGCCGCCGGAGAGGCTGCGCGCCGCCTGGCGGCGGCGCTCGGCGAGGCGCGGGAAGACGTCGTAGACGGGGCCGAACCGGCGGGCGGCGTCGCGCCACGTCCCGCCCCGCGAGTACGCCCCCATGAACAGGTTCTCCTCGACCGTCATGGTGGGGAAGATACGGCGGCCCTGGGGCACCAGGGCGACGCCGCGGCGCACCACCTCCTCGGCGACCGGCGCCAGCGGCTCGCCGTCGAGGAGCACCTCGCCCTGGCGCGGCAGCAGCCCGGCGATGGCGTTGAGGGTGGTGGTCTTGCCGGCGCCGTTGGGACCGATCAGCGCCACGATCTCGCCGTCGCCGACGCGCAGGTCGATGCCGTTCAGCACCCGCACCGGCCCGTAGGCGACGGCGAGGTTGCGGACCTCGAGCATCAGGCGCTCCTCCCCAGGTACGCCTCGATCACCGCCTCGTTGGTCTGCACCTCCGAGGGTGTGCCCTGGGCGAGGACCGTCCCGAAGTCGAGGACGGTGATGGTGTCGCACAGCCCCATCACGAAGCTCATGTCGTGCTCGATGAGCAGGATGGCGAGGCCGAGGTCGGCGAGCCGGCGGAGCAGCCCCACCAGGTCGCCGGCGCGCTCGGTGTCGAGGCCGGAGGCGGGCTCGTCGAGCATCATCAGCCGGGGTGCGGCGCAGAGGGCGCGGGCGAACTCGACCACCCTGAGGTCTCCGAAGGAGAGCGCGCCGGCGGGCATCGCCAGGTCGCCGCGGAAGCCGACGATGCGGGCGATCCGCTCCGCCCGCTCGGCGACGCACAGCCGCGAGAGGCTGGGCTCGAACTGGTACGGCCTCCCCGCCGCGGTGGCCACCGCGCAGCCCAGCCGGAGATTGTCGAGCACCGACAGGCTGGCGAAGAGCCGGGGGGTCTGGAAGGTGCGGCCCAGCCCGAGGCGGCCGCGGGCGACGGCGGAGCCGCGCAGCACGCTGCCCTCGTAGGTGATCTCGCCGCTGTCGGGGCGGTACAGCCCGGAGACGCAGTTGAAGAACGTCGTCTTGCCCGCTCCGTTGGGCCCGATCACCCCGGTCACCTCACCGGTGCGCGCCACCAGCGTCACCTGGTCGAGCGCCTGCAGCCCGCCGAAGCGGATCGACAGCCCGCGTACCGCGAGGATCTCGTCACCGTGGACGCGCCGGTCGGCGAGCCAGCCGCCGTCCCGGGCCATGCGCTCGGCGAGGCGGTCGCGCACCGGCTGGAGGCGGGCCAGCTTGGCGGGGTCGATGCTCAGCTCCCCGGGGGTGGTGCGCCCGGCGAAGCGCTGCCGCGCCGCGTCGAGCCGGGTGAGCTTGGCGGGGTCGGCGATCGGGGTGGCGGGACGGGAGCCGTTCTGGGTCATGTGCGCCGGCCCTCGATGCGGCGCCAGATCCGGCCGCCGACCTCGTGGAGCCCACCCCGGGCGGTGAGCACGATCAGCAGCGCCAGGAAGCCGGCGAAGAACTGGTCGTAGCCGACGAACCTGCCCTCGGAGAGCGAGTCGAGGTACTTGGGCACCGTCCCGAAGACGATCCCGGCGGCGATCGCGCCGCCGATCGACCCGAAGCCGCCCACCACCGCGTACGCGAAGTAGAGGACGGCGAGGATCGGGCTGAAGTAGTTGGCCGGGACGACCTGCTGGAGGATCCCGTAGTAGACGCCGGCGACGGTGGCGATGGCACCCGCCAGGCACACCGTGAAGAGCTTGTAGCGCGCCGGCGAGTGGCCGAGCACGGCGAAGGCCATCTCCGAGTCGCGGAGCGCGGTGATCCGGGTGCCGATCCACGACCGGCGGACCAGCGCGCAGACCACCGCGACCGCGAGCAGCGAGCCCATCAGCAGGTAGTAGAGGCGGTAGTCGTCGGAGACGAACGGAGGGCGGTCGATCACCTGGTCGAAGCCGCCCTGGCCGCCCAGGTAGGTCTGGAAGAAGGTCTTCTGGGCGAGGTAGCCGAAGGCCAGGGTGGCGATCGCGAAGTAGACGCCGCGCAGCCGCAGCGCGAACGCCCCGATCACCAGCGAGACCGGGATCGAGGCCACCGCCATGATCGGCAGCACCAGCAGGAAGGGCACGCCGTGGCGCTCGAGGAAGTACAGGCCGATCACACCCATGCCCATGTGGGCGAGGGTGGCCAGGGTGATCTCGCCGATCCAGGCCAGAACGGAGATCGAGAGTGTCGCCATCGCCACGATCAGGCCGAAGTCGAGGGCGTAGGCGGGGCCGGCCCACTTCAGCGCGTAGGGGGCGGTGAGCAGCAGCGGCACCAGGATCGCGAGCCCGAGCAGCCGGACCGCCACCACCCGCGCCGACGGCCGGCCGGGGAGGTGGAGCGTCGCCGTCGAGGCCGGCGTCGCCGGGGTCGCCTCCAGGGTGGCGGAGCGGACCTCGGTGACCGCGCTCATGCCCGCACCACCGCCTGGTCGTCGAGCGAGCCGTGCTGGCGCGCGAAGCGTGCCGCCAGCACCAGCACCAGGAGGATGAAGGGCCAGGCGTCGGCCAGGCCCTTGGCGCCGGGGAAGTAGACCTGGCTGATCGCCTCGAGCAGCGCCAGCCCCATCGCCCCCGCAACCGTCAGCGGCAGCGAGACCAGGCCGCCGATGAAGGTCACGGTCAGCGCCTTGAGGGTGAGCCCGGTGAGCGACTGGTTGTCGAGGAAGAGGATGGGAGCGAGCAGCATGGTGGTGAGGCCGGACAGGCCGAACGCCAGCCCCCAGACCACCGGGGAGATCAGCCGCGAGCGCACCCCCATCAGCCGGGCGGCGGTGCCGTCGTCGGAGATCGCGCGCATCGCCATTCCCAGCCGGGTGCGGCGGAGCAGGTAGGCGAGGCCGCCGAAGACCGCGGCGGTGGCCACCAGCAGCACGATCTGGTCGTAGGTCACGGAGTAGTTGGCCAGCGGGATCCGCACCGTTCTGTCGAGGAGTGGCGAGGGGAAGAGCTGGCCCCAGGTGTTGCCCCACCAGGGGACGATGAACACGAACCCCTCGGCGAGGATGAAGAGGGCGAGGGTGGAGATGGTCTGCAGGTCGGGCCGCCCGGCGAGGCGGCGGATGACGATGCGCTCGAAGCCGAGGCCGATCAGCACCGCCACCACGATGCCGGTGAGCACCCCCAGGTAGTAGGGCACGTGGCGCAGCGTGATCAGGTCCCAGGCGACGAAGCCGCAGAGCACGCCGATGCCGCCGTGGGCGACGTTGAGCACGCCGGTGGTCCGGTAGACGAGCACCATCCCCAGGGCGATCAGCGAGTAGAACGAGCCCGCGATCACCGCGATGATCAGGGTCTGGAGCAGTTCCTCCACGGCGCTCTCCCTTGGTTGGCGGCTCGGATCGACGGTAGCGTCGCCATCCGGCGCCGTCGTCGGTAGCGCCTACCGATTCGGATACGTAGGGCAATCGGTAGCGCCTACGGACGACACCGCCTCACCCGCGGCGCACGATGGGGCGCGGTACGGCGAGCACAGGAGGAGACGGTGTGATCCGATCACGTCCACTACTCGCGGGCTCCGCGCTCGCCCTGCTGGTGGCCGCCTGCGGGGGCGGGAGCACGGCGCAGCGGGCGGCCATCGAGCAGCAGCAGGCGCAGGCGCCGTCGGGCGGCCAGGCCGCGCCCGGCGCCGCCCTCCCCGGCTCGGGCACCGCGCCGCAGCAGGGCACCGCGCCCCAGTCCGGAACCCAGTCGTCGAACGCGGCCGTCCCCGGGGCCGCGGGTGCGGCTCCGGCTCCCGGCGCGGCCGGCGGACCTCCCGCCGGGGTCAGGCCCGCCGGCAGCGTCCCCGGTCCCGCGAAGCCCGGCGCGGGGGTCCCCCAGCCCGGCGCCGGCGGCGCCACCGACACCGGCGTCACGGCGACCACGATCAAGCTCGGTCACATCGGCATCTACTCGGGACCCGTCGGCTCCTTCGGCGCCAACCTGTCGTACGCCTGCCGCGCCATCCTGCAGTCGGCCAACGACACCGGCGGCATCAACGGCCGGAAGTACGACGTGCTGGTGCGCGACGACGCCTGGGACGCCACCAAGGGCAGTGCCGCGGTCCGCGACCTGGTCGAGCGCCAGAACGTCTTCGCGATGGCGTGCAGCCAGTCGGTGCCGACCAACGACGCGGTGACGCCCTACCTCGACCAGCAGAAGGTTCCCAACGTCGGCAGCGACGGCTGGGGCGAGGCGCAGTACGCCGGTGCCTGGAGCTTCCCGGTGGGCGCCTCGGCGGTCAACCAGGCGCAGAACCTCGCCGACTACCAGCTCGCGCACGGTACCCGGAAGGTCGGCGTCCTCTACCTCAACAACACCACCGGCCAGGCCTACGCCGATGCCTACAAGAAGATCCTCGAGGCCGGCGGCGGCCAGATGGCGGTCGCCCAGGCCGCCAACTTCGACGACCCCGGCACCTCGACCTTCCTCGCCCAGTGCCGGGTCAACAACGTCGACACCATCACCACGATGCTCGACCCGGGCATCTTCGCGCGGATGGTGCGCGAGGCGGCGGCGCAGAGCTACAAGCCGCAGCACGGCTACTCCGGCAACGCGGCGCTGTACTTCCAGGTCACGCCCCAGTTCACCGGCCCCACCGCGGCGGGGACGATCGCGGCCATCGACTGGACGCCCGACGACCCCACCGGTCCCGCGGCGGGCAGCGCCGGCTACCGGCTGTACAAGCAGACGGTCGAGCACTACTACCCGAACATCGACCACTCCAACTGGACCAAGGCGGCGTTCGTCGGCGGCACCATGCTCAACAACGCTCTCAAGCGCCTTGGCCTCGACCTCACCCGCCAGCGGCTCAAGGACGACCTCGACCGCCTCAGCGGATTCGACACCGGGCTCGGCCCCCAGGTCAACTTCAGCGTCGGCCATCACCGGTCGAACAAGACCACCTACCTGGTGCAGCTGCAGGACGTGGGCGGGGGGAAGCTCGGCTGGAAGTACATCGCGGGACCGATCGTCAATCCCCATCTCTGAACTGACAGAGCCGCCTCACCGCCGAGGGGCGCCCGGTGACGGGTGCCCCCCGGCGCGCCGAGGTCCAACCCGGATGCGGAGGTGCAACGTGCGAAGGCCGATGCTGGCGGTGTCGGCGGTGGTCCTGGGGGTGGTCGGCCTCCTCCATCCCGTGGTCGCGGATGAGGGGGTTCCGAGCGTCTTCCCCGGCTTCACCGCGGTCGACGCCCACGCCCAGGGACAGCTGGCCACCGGATACCTCTTCGCCGTCGGCGACGAGATGACCCGGGTGGTGGGGGCCGAGGTCGAGATCAACGGTCCGCCCCCCGGCTCCCAGAGCACCGCCGCGTTCATCCAGCGCGGCGCCGGCGGCACCTACGTGTACGGGGTCGCGGGCGGAGGCGGCAACGGCAAGGGCGGGGCGCTGCCGGAGCCGCCACCGGGCGAGGCCGACGCCTTCTTCCCCGCCAATCCCCAGCAGTCCGCCTGGGAGGGGCCACTCACCGGGACCGCCAAGACCCAGGTGGTCGACGGCAGGTTCACGTCGAGGGCGACCGCAACTCCGAACGCCCGGGCCGACGCCGCGGTCACCCAGGTGATCGTGCCCGGCGCGCTGACCGTCGAGCACGCCGTGGTCGACTCGCACTCGGAGCCCGCCGACGAGGGCGTGGTCGCGGAATCGGTCTCGGTGCTCCACGGACTCACCGTCGGGCCGCTGCACATCGAGAGCCTGGCGTCGCGGGCGTACGCGTTCATCGCCGCCCTGCCCTCGCCGCCCAGGGGCCTCGCCCGCACCGTGGTCGAGGGCGCCACCGTGAACGGCACCCCGGTGCAGGTCACCGACCAGGGCCTGGTGGCGGGGGACAAGGCGTCGCCCAACGCCCAGGCGCAGGTCAACGAGGCCATGGCCAAGGCCGGGTTCCCCCAGGTGCGGCTCACCTCCTCGAGCGTCGCCCCCGGCGACGACGGGTCGGTGCACGCCGTGACCGGGGTGCTCCAGGTCATCCACCGCGATCCCAAGCTCGGCACCCAGAACCCGCAGGGCTTCGAGGGTGGGGGCTTCTCCGTGGGTGGCGCCGAGGTCTCGGTGCTCGCCTCCCGCTGCGCCCCGAGCTGCGGCGGCCCGCTCGACCTCTCCGCGCCACCGGTGGCCCACGGCGCCGGCCCGGTCGCATTCGACGCCGGCCCGCCCGGGCGCGGCGACAGCTCCTCGACCGGCTCGAGCAGCACCACCGCGCTCATCCCGACGGGTCAGCCGCCGGCGCCGGCGATCGATCCCTCGACCCCGACCACGCCGCTGCCGCCGGCCGGCGACTCCGCGGCCCCGCCCTCGACCGCGGCGGCACCGCCGGGCTCGCCGCAGGCTCCGGCGGCGCCCCGGACCGCCACCCTCGCCGCCACCCAGCTGACCCCGGCCGACGCCGGCTGGATGCGTGACGCCTACCTGGCGATCGCCGCGGCGGTCCTGACCGTGCTCCTCGCCGGAACCCTTCTCATCCGGTCTCGCCCGTGAGGCCGCGGAGCGCAGCGTAGGGCGCCGTCCCCGGCTCGCCCGGGGACGGCCTCCGGTCAGGCGGTGAGCTCGGTCAGCCGCCGGGCGAGCTCGCCCTTGGAGGCGACCCCCAGCTTCACGTAGACCCGGGCGAGGTGGGCCTCGACGGTGCGCCGGCTGATGAAGAGCCGGTCGCCGATCTCCCGGGCGGTGAGCCGCTGGGCGGCGAGCCGCGCCACCTGCAGCTCGCGCACGGTGATGCCCTCGGCGCCGCGCACCGCATCGGCGGCGCGCAGCCCCTCGCGGCCCCGCGCCCGCAGCACCTCCACCACCCGATCGCGCCGCCACAGAGCTCCGCCCGCCTCGAACGCGCTGGCCGCGTCGGCGAGGGCGTGGAGCTCGGCGGCGCAGCTCCGGGTCTCCAGGGCGCGGGCGCAGGCGACCAGGCTGCGCCCCCGCAGGGTGGCGCTGGCCTTCTCGGGGAGCAGGGTCCCCGCCTCCCGCGCCGCCGCCGCGCCGCGGGCGTGGTGCCCGCGACCGATCGCCGCCCAGGCGCGCCCCAGCGCCGCGTGGGCGTGGAAGAGGTCGCGCTCGGTGATCCCGGCGATGCGGTCGAGCTCGGCGGCGGCCAGCTCCGCCTGGGCGGGGAGGCCGGCCTCGACCGCGACCTCGGCGAGGTCGAGCAGCATCGGCGCGGCGAAGACCACCGCCCCCATCGCCAGCAGGCCGTCGCTGCCGCGGCGGAGCGCCGCGACCGCCGCCGCCAGCCTCCCCTCCCGCCAGGCGAGCACCCCGGCGGCGTGCTGGGCGAATCCCGACGCGACGAACCAGGTGCGGTCGCCGTAGATCCGCGCCGCGGTGGCGACGTCGCGGCGGGCCTCGTCGAGCTGGTCGATCTCGACCGCGGAGAGGGCGGCGATGCAGAGGCCGGCGGCGCGGCGGCGGCTCAGGCCGCCGGGATTCAGCACCACCGCCTCGCGGACGCAGGCGAGCGAGCCGGCGTAGTCGCCCGCCAGCCAGCGCACGTGCGACTCCAGCTCGAGCACGTTGCTGTCGCGCCAGCCGGGGACGGACCGGGCCTCCTCGAAGGCCGCCAGGGACTCGTCGAAGCGGCCCTCGAAGCCGTACGCCCAGCCCAGCGACATCAGCCCCCAGGTGACCCGGTAGAGCTTCCCCGTCCGCCGCGCCATCTCCACGCTCCGGCCGATCGCCGCCTCCGCCTCGGCGAAGCGCCCCTGGTAGAAGGTGGCCGTGCCCAGCACCCCGAGGGCCTGGACGGTGGCGTGGTCGTCGCCGGCGAGCTCGGCCTCGGCGAGGACGGTGCGGGCACCCTCCTCGAGGGCGGGGAGGTCGCCGGCGAGCCCGCGCGCGTAGGCGAGCTCGAGGGCGGCAAGCCGCGCCTGGGTGGGGTCGTCGGCCGCCTGGTACAGGCGGATCGCCTCCTCGGCGGCGACCGCCGCCTCCTCCAGCTGCCCGGTGCCCCAGGAGAGGAAGCTGGTCAGCCGGCTCTTCACGGTGGCGCGCAGCCCCGGTCCGCTGCCGGCGGCGAGCACCGCGTCGATCTCGCGCAGAGCGGCCACCGCCGAGCGGGTGTCGGCGTCGGCGCGGTGGTCGACCACCCACTCCCCCTGGTCGAGGGTGTCGGCCACGGCGAGCCAGCGCGGGTCCCCGGGCGGGAGGATCTCGGCGAGGGCGCCGAGGATCTTCAGCGCCTCGCGGAAGCCGCCGCGCTCCTCGGCCTGGCGCAGGGCGTCGCGAAGCACCGCGATCGCCTCGTCGTCGCCGCTGTCGGCGGAGCGGGCGAAGTGCAGCGCCGCCTCGCCGAGGTGGCCGGCGATGAGCAGCGCCCGGCCGACCTGCCGGTGGAGGGCGAAGCGGGTGGCGCCGCCGATGTCGTCGTAGATGGTCTCGGCGATCACCGGGTGGGCCACCTCGTAGGCGACCCGGTGGGCGCGCTGCTCCTCGGTGACCAGGCGGGTGCGGGTGAGCCGGCGCACCGCCGGGGCGAGCTCCTCGAGGGGCCGGCCGCTGAAGCGGACCAGCTCGCCCAGCTCCACCCGGCCGCCCGCGACGGCCAGCACCTCGAGCACCCGCTGGGCGTCGGGGTCGAGCAGGCCGACCCGCGCCCGCACCCGGTCGGCGAGCTCCTCGGGCAGCACCCGCAGGCCGGGGCGGGGCACCCCGCCCTCGTCGCGCAGCGCGCGGAGCAGCCCGACGGCGAAGAGGGTGTTCCCCCGCGAGCGCTCCGCGACCCAGTCGAGCACGTCCTTGCCCACGGTGCGGCCGAGCAGGTCCTCGGCGAGCTGCTCGACCGCCTCCTCGCCGAGGGTCGCGACGTCGATGCGGCGGAGCACCTCCTGCTGCTCGAGGTCGAGGAGCACCCGCACCGCCAGCGGCTGGTCGGCGAGCTCGCCGGGACGCACCGCCGCCACCACCAGCGCAGGGGTGCGCGAGAAGTGGAGCGCCAGGTACTCCAGCACCTCCCAGGAGGAGGCGTCGGCGAGGTGCATGTCGTCGAGGAACAGCACCACCGGCCGCCGCCGGGCGAGGTTGGTCAGCAGGGTGCCGAGGCTCTCGAGGAACCGGATTCGCGGCGGCTCCCGGTCGGGGATGGCGCGGCGCACCCCGGCGACGCTGCGGAGCAGGCCGGCGAGGTCGTCGAGGAACCCGCCGCAGAGCGACGCCACCTCCTCGGGAGGAAGCTGGCGCAGGTGCTCCTCGAAGGCCTCGGCCCAGACCCCGAACGACGCCACCGTGCTCAGTGGGCGGGCGCGCGCGGTGAGCGTCGTGCAGGTCGCGGCGTGCCGGGCGAGGCACTCCTCGGCAAGGCGGGTCTTGCCCGCGCCGGGGTCGCCGGCGAGCAGGACGCAGCGCAGCTCGCCCGCCGCGCTCCGCTGCCGCTCCGCCTCCAGCGCGGCGACCTCCGCCACCCGCCCCACAAACCTGGGCTTCCCGGCCATGCCTGCCGCCTCCTCGAGCGCGAGAATACGCTCCCAGGGGCGTGGAAGGCGACAACCGTGTTCGGTGACGCGGACCAGGATTTGCTAGCCGCCGTTCACCGCGGTCACCCGGCGAGGCGCGGCAGCACGGCATCGGTGAAGAGCGAGAACGACCGCCGGCTCAGCGGGGCGAGGAGCAGGTGGTCGAGCCCGATCTCCGCCTCCAGCCGCAGCAGCTCGTCGGTCACCTGGTCGGGCGTGCCCCACACCATGACGCCGTCGAGGTAGCGCTCCACCGGGTCGCGCGGCGGCGCGGTGCGGGCCGCCCCCACCGCGCCGAGGGCACGGTGCTCGGGGCCGTAGTACGAGGAGAGCGTCCAGCGGGCGCCGCGGCGGGCCACCTCCTCGGCCTCGGCGCGGGTGGACGCCACCGCCACCAGCCGGGCGACGGGCAGCTCGCGTCCGTCGACGGGGTGACCGTGGCGGGCCAGCTCCTCGCGGTACATGGCGCGCTTGATGCCGATCTCGACGTGGCTGGAGTGGGGATCCATGAGGATGCTGTGGCCCTGCGACGCCGCCCAGCGGATCGACTCCGGGGAGGTGGCCGCCATCCACACCGGCGGATGGGGCCGCTGCCGCGGCTTCGGCAGCACCTCGACCCCGGCGAACTGGTGGAACCGGCCGTGGTGCTCGATCCGCTCCTCGGTCCAGGCGCGGAGCACCACATCGACCGCCTCGCGAAAGCGCTCTGCGCTCTCCGCCGGTGGCACCCCGAAGACCTCGAACTCGCGGAGGTCGAAGCCCCGGCCGGCGCCCCAGTTCACCCGTCCGCCGGAGAGCACGTCGACCAACGCCACCTCCTCGGCGATGCGCAGCGGGTGATGGAGGGCGGCGAGGGTCACCGCGGTGCCGATGCGCAACCGGGTGGTGCGCGCCGCCGCGTGCGCCGCCATCACGTGCACCGAGGGACAGACGCTGAAGGCGTTGAAGTGGTGCTCGGCGAACCAGACGGCGTCGTAGCCGGTGCGGTCCATCACCTCGACTCGCTCGAGCGCCGCTCGGTAGACCTCCTCGAGGGGGAGGCTGCGGTCGAGCCAGCCGAAGAACTGCAGCACCCCGACCTTCACGGCCGCGCCGCCGGCGGGTTGCGCAGCGAGCGGCCGAAGCCCAGCACCGCGGCGCCGAGCGCGGCACGCCCGGGCTCCGACGCGGCCAGGGTGTCGGCGCAGAGCACCCGCATGCCGAGGGCCTCGATCTCCGCGGTCTGGGCGGCGTCGCGCTCGTCGAGCACGAAGCCGTCGACGAGCCCACGGTACAGGCCGGCCACCGCCGCCGCCCGGTAGACCTCGTCGAGGGGGAGGCTGCGGTCGAGCCAGCCGAAGAACTGCAGCACCCCGACCTTCACGGCCGCGCCGCCGGCGGGTTGCGC
>DASXNK010000205.1 GCA_036495095.1 Candidatus Dormiibacterota bacterium
AAGTGGGCGTACATCCGGCTCGAGGGCCGCTCCTTCGGCGACGTGCCCCTCAACGTCGAGCTCAAGCTCGAGGTCCACGACTCGCCGAACAGCGCGGGCATCGTCATCGACGCGGTGCGCTGCTGCAAGCTCGCCCTCGACACCGGGCAGAGCGGGGCGCTCGACGGCCCCTCCTCGTACTTCATGAAGTCGCCGCCGCACCAGGTCTCGGACAACGTGGCCCGGGAGCAGACCGGCGAGTTCATCGCCGAGGCCCAGGCGACGCTGCGCCGCCAGGCGGTCCGGGCCGAGCGCCACGAGCCGTCCGCGGCCGAGACCAACGGCAGGCACCTCGCCGAGCTCGGCGAGACGGTCGTACCGCCGGCGGCTGGCTGACCCACCGGTGGCGGGACCGGTGGTGGCTGCGGGCCGGGAGGGGCTCCCGGTCCGCACGCCTCGGCGGCAGATGCTGCCCTATCACGCCTACCGGGCCGGCGAGGCGGTGGTGCGGATGCTTCCCCACCGCGCCGCGTACGGCCTCGGCACCGCGCTCGCGGGCACCATGCTCACGCTGCGCCCGGGGCGCTTCTCCGCGCTGCGCTCCAACCTCCGCCACGTCCTCCCGGACGCCGACGAGCGCACCATGCGCCGGGTGATGCGTGCCAACGTCCACAACCTGGCGCGCTCCTGGATCGATGTCATGGAGATGGGGTTCCGGGGCGAGAAGCTCACCGCTCGGGTGCACCCCAAGGACACCGAGTACCTGCTCGAGCCCCAGAAGCGCGGCCGGGGGGTGGTGATCGTGTCCCTGCACCTCGGCTCCTGGGAGCTGGGGCTGGCGGCGTGGAACCACCGCTTCGGGCAGATGGCGGTGCTCGCCGAGGTGCTCCGTCCGCAACCGCTGTTCGACCGCATCGTGGCGGCGCGCAACCGGCTGGGGGTGCAGGTCATCCCCATCGACGTGGCCTCGATGCGCACCGGCGACTCCGACACCGCCCGGCGGCTGGGGGCGTCGGCGCTGCGCGACGTCTACCGGGTGCTGCGGGCCAACGGCATGGTGGCGATGGCCCTCGACCGCGACCTCGCCGGGAGCGGCGAGCCGCTGCCCTTCTTCGGGGCGCCGGTGCCGATCCCGATCGGCGTCGTCGAGATCGCCATCCGCACCGGCGCGGCGATCGTGCCCATCGTGCTGCTGCGCGAGGGCGACGACGTCATCGGCCAGTGCCACCCGGAGGTGGTCTACGACGCCGCCGCCGAGCGCGGCCCCGAGGTGCGCCGGGTCGCCTCCGAGGTGCTCCGGCTGCTCGAGCGGGTGATCCGCGAGCATCCCGACCAGTGGCACGTGCTCGACGAGCTCTGGCCCGCCGCCCCCGCCGCCAATGGCCGCGCCGCGGCGGTGGCGCGGTGAAGATCTGTCTGGTCTCGCCGTACGACTACACCCATCCGGGCGGGGTCAGCGAGCACGTCCGCCACCTCGCCGCCGAGCTGCGCTCCCGCGACCACCTGGTCACGGTGATGGCGCCGAGCAACGAGGTCGACGACGACAACGACATCCCCGGGTACGTTCGCATCGGCCGCAGCGTGCCGATGCCCGGCAACGGCTCGGTGGCGCGGATCGCGCTGAGCTTCCACCTGGTGCGCCGGGTGCGGCAGCTGCTCGACGCCGAGGGGTTCGACGTCGTCCATTACCACGAGCCGCTGGTGCCGGCGCTGCCGATCACCGTGCTCCGCTTCCACCGCGGCGCCAACGTGGGCACGTTCCACGCGTTCCAGCGGCGCAACCTCGGCTACTACTACGGGCGCCCCTTCCTGAAGCGGTACTTCAAGCGGCTGCACTCCTGCATCGCGGTGAGCGCGCCGGCGCGCGACTTCGTCAGCCGCTACTTCGCGGGCGACTACCACGTCGTGCCCAACGGCATCGACACCTCGCGCTTCCGGGCAGGGCTCGAGCCGCTCGACGCGCTGCGCACCCCGGGCAAGGCGACCCTGCTCTTCGTCGGCCGGCTGGAGCAGCGCAAGGGGCTGCCCACCCTGCTCGACGCCTACGCGGAGGTGCGCCGGCGGCGGCACGACGTGCGCCTGGTGGTGGTCGGCGACGGCGCGATGCGCTGGGGCTACGAGCGCTACGTCGAGTCCGAGGGCATCCCCGACGTCAGCTTCCTCGGCCACGTCGAGTCGGCGCTGCTGCCGCGCTGCTACACCTCCGCCGACATCTTCTGCTCGCCGGCCCTGGGCGGCGAGAGCTTCGGCATCGTCCTCCTCGAGGCGATGTCGAGCGGCGTGCCGGTGCTCGCCTCCGACATCCCCGGATTCCGCCAGGTGATCACACCCGGCCGGGACGGGATCCTGCTCCCCCGCGACGAGTCCGAGGCCTGGACGCGGGCCATCCTCGACCTGCTCGACAAGCCCGGCACCTGCCGGAGCCTGTCCGAGCAGGGTCTGCTCACCTCCCGACGGTACGACTGGGCGCGCATCGTCGACGCGGTCCTCGAGGTCTATTCGGAGGCGCGCGCCCGGGCGCGCCTGCACATGGTGGCTGCCGGTGTTCACGACTCGGTTCCAGGACTGGGTTAGGGCCGGCGCCCGCCGGCTGGTCCGGCTGCTCGGCCTCGACCGCCTCAATCCCAACACCATCACCGTGGTGGGGCTGCTGATCAACGCCGTCAGCGGCGTGCTCATCGCCGCCGGCCAGCTCATCGTCGGCGGTGTCGTGCTGCTCCTGGCGAGCCTCTTCGACGTCCTCGACGGTGCGGTCGCCCGGGTGACCGGGAAGGTGTACCGGTACGGCGCCTTCCTCGACTCCACCACCGATCGCTACGCCGAGGGCTTCACCTACATCGGGCTGCTCTGGTACTTCCTGTTCAACGGCCACCACACCGTCGAGCCGATGCTGGTGATCGCCGCGCTCACCGGCTCGCTGCTGGTGTCGTACGTGCGGGCGCGGGCACAGTCGCTCGGCTTCGTCTGCGACGGCGGCCTGCTCGCCCGTCCCGAGCGGGTGGTCTTCACCGTGATCGGCCTGCTGGTGCCGCCGCTGCTGCTGCCCGTCCTCTGGATCCTCGCCCTGCTCACCAACATCACCGCGGTGCAGCGCATCTGGTTCGTCTGGCGGCAGTCGCGGCAGACCGCGGCGGTGGACTGAATGGGCCGTCTCCGGGCCCTGCTCGCCTGGCTGCGCTGGGAGATGACCCGCGAGATCGAGGTGGACGGGGTCATCCGCCTGATCATCCTGGAGCGGTTCATCAAGGGCGGGGTGCTGCTCTTCGGCGGCATCGTCCTGGTCGCCGTCGGCAGCACCACCGACCTGCACCGCATCGCCGAGGACCTCCAGGTGCAGCTCGTCCTCGAGCCCGGGCGTCACCTCTGGCGCCGCATCCTCACCTGGGTGCTCGCGCGACTCGGGTCGCACCCCGACGCCATCGGCGTCGCCGCCATCCTCTACGGGCTGCTGGAGTGCGTCGAGGGGGTTGGGCTGACCCTCCGCAAGCGCTGGGCCGAGTACCTGGTGGTGCTCGCCACCTCCGCCTTCCTCCCCCTCGAGATCTCCGAGGTGCTCCGCCGCGTCACCCCGCTGAAGGTGGTCGCGCTGCTGGTGAACATCGCCATCGTCGTCTACCTGGTGTGGCGCAAGCGGCTGTTCATGGAGCGGCCGCACCCGGCCGAGCCGGCGGCGGCGTAGGCGCAATACACTCTCGCCGTGGACCTGGGACTGCGCGGCCGCGCCGCCTTCGTGGCGGCGTCGAGCCAGGGGATGGGGCGGGCGACCGCCGAGTGCTTCGCCGCCGAGGGCGCCGACGTCGGCATGTGCGCCCGGGGCGCCGAGGCGCTGGAGGAGGCGGCGGCCGCGGTGCGCGCCCACGGGGTCCGGGCCGTCACCCGGGTGGCCGACCTCGCCGAGGCCGCCGAGGCGGGGCCGGCCCTCGAGGCGGTGGCCGGCGAGCTGGGCCGGCTCGACGCCCTGGTGGTGAATGCCGGCGGCCCGCCGCCGGGCGTCTTCCGCCAGCTCGACGACGCCGCCTGGCAGCGTGCCCACGACCTCACCCTGATGAGCGCGGTGCGGCTGGTGCGTGCCGCGCTGCCGTGGCTGGAGCGCTCCGACGCGGGCAGCGTGCTGTTCATCTCCTCCCTCTCGATCCGCCAGCCGATCGGCAACCTGGTGCTCAGCAACGCGGTGCGCGCCGCCGTGCTCGGCCTCGCCAAGTCGCTCGCCACCGAGATCGCGCCGGTGCGCGTCAACACGCTGATGCCGGGGATGGTGCGCACCGGTCGCGCGCTGGCGCTGGCCCGGGCGCGCGCCGCCGAGGGACAGAGCGCCGACGAGGTGATGGCGGCGCAGGCGCAGTCGATCCCGCTGCGCCGCTATGGCGAGCCTGATGAGTTCGCGCGGGTTGCGGTGTTCATCTCGTCGCCGGCCGCGTCCTACGTCACCGGCGCGAACATTCCCGTCGACGGGGGCATCATCCAGGCGCCCTAGCGGACATGACTGTCCTGAACAGGCGCAGCTGACGGCGGTGTAGGTTGACAGTTCGGTCAGCCCTGAGTAGGCTCGGCCCGGCTCACAGTAGCGCGCGACGGGGGACCGAGATGAACGTGTGGACGCGCCGGGGTGCGCTCAAGAGCGGGGTCGCACTCCTCGCCGGGGCGGTCGGTCTCGAGGTCGTCGGCCGGGCCCGCGACGGAGCCGCCGCCGAGCTCGCGCTGCCGCTTCCGGCGGTGCCGCCCGCCGCCTCCACCGTGGTCCTCCACGCCCGCCGCCTGCGGGCGGTTCCGGTGGGTGGACGGCCGGGCATGCCGGTCGAGCACGGGGCGCGCCTGACCCTCCTCGCCGACCTCGTCGACGCCGGCGGGGCGGTTGTCGGCAGCCTCACCGGGGTCTCCCACTGCACCGTGGCACCGCTCTCCTCCGACGACTGGCCGGTGGGGGCGATCGAGACCCACACCCTGTCACTCCGCGACGGCACCATCCTGGGGATGGGCACCGCCCCGGCGGTCGCCTGGGGAACCGGCGCCTTCGCGGTGGTGGGGGGCACCGGCCGCTACGCCGGGGCCACCGGCAGCTACGTCGCCGAGCAGCAGAACGACGCCGCCGGCGGGCGCGGATGCGCCCGCTACACCCTGACGCTCACCGCCGCGGAGGACCATCAGCGTGGCATTTGACGCCTTCCTCAAGCTCGTGCCCGCCGCCGCCGCCCAGCCGGCTCCCACCGGCGAGAGCCAGGATGCGAAGCACCCGGGGGAGATCCCGATCTCCGGCTACAACCTCGGCATCACCCAGCACATCACCCAGGGTTCGGCCAGTGCCGGAGCCGGCGCCGGCAAGGCCACCTTCACCGACTTCAGCTTCACGACCCCCGTCAGCAAGGCCTCGCCGCTGCTCTTCCAGGCGTGCGCGGCGGGCGCGCGCTTCTCCCAGGCGATCGTCAGCCTGCGCAAGGCAGGTGGTGCCAGCAAGGGTGCGGGGTTCGACTTCCTCAAGATCACCATGAACGGCGTCTTCGTCAGCGGCTACAGCTCGGGAGGCGCCGCCGGTGACGAGTCTCCGCACGACGACGTCCACCTGAGCTGCGCGGGCATGCACTTCGACTACACCCCGCAGCGGCCGGACGGCAGCGCCGACACCCCGGTCAAGGGCGGCTGGGACATCACCAAGAACGTTCCCGCCTAGGTCAGCCGGGGAGCAGGAACCCCTGCTCGACCAGGCTCCGGGTGACCTGGAGGGCGCCGGGCAGCAGGGTGTCGAGCTCCACACCGAGGTCGCGGGACAGGTCGGCGAGCAGCTCGCCGAGCGGGGCGGCGCCGGTGCAGCGGCCCAGCAGCATCGCGCCGTGGGGGTCGATGACCCCCTGGTAGCCGAGGCCGCGCACCAGCCGGACGCTGGTCCGCTCGACCTCCCAGCCCTCGGCGCCGGGGGTGCAGCTCTGCTCCAGGCATGCGTCCGGGGACAGCCGCAGCCGCGCCGAGAGCAGCGCCTCCTCGCCGGGCAGGCGATCCAGAAGGTCGCGGAGGGCGAAGCCGCGCAGGATCTGGTCGCCGCAGTCGCCGGGGACGCGGGTGACCGCCTGCTCGGCGCGGAACCACGGGCTGCGGCCCTCCTCGGCACGCCGCAGCACCAGCAACCCGCTGCCCATGGCGGCGATGCCGCGGCGCCGGTAGTGATCCATCCAGGTCTCGAAGAGATCCTCGTGGCGATGCGGCGGCTCGGTGTGGGTGATCCACACGGTCGCGTACACCTCGGGCTCCTGGATCTCCGCGCACATCGCCCAGGCGTCGCAGCCGGTGTCCGCGCACCACTCTCCGACCACCTCGCTCCAGTTGCCGCCGGCGGGCACCGCGAAGTTGCAGAGGAGCTGGCAGAAGCCGCCGGGCTCGAGGTGCGCCGCCCCCTCGCGCACCACCTGGCGGCAGAGCGCGTCGCCCTCGACGTCGGCGTCGCGATAGAGGTAGGCGCGCTCCGGCGAGATCACGAAGGGCGGGTTGGAGACGACCAGGTCGAAGCGCTCGCCGGCGACCGGACCGAAGAGATCGCCGTGGCGCGCCTCGACGTTGCCGGCGGCGTTGAGCGCGGCGTTGAAGGCGGCGAAGGCCACCGCCCGCGGGTTGCGGTCGGCGGCGACCACGGCGTCGCTGTGGGGAGCGGCGAGCAGCGCCTGGATCCCGGAGCCGGTGCCGAGGTCCAGGGTGCGGCGGCTGTGGCGGCGCACGGTGAGCTCCGCCAGGGTGATCGAGCTGCTGCCCACGCCCATCACGAAGTCGCCGCGGAGGGGGTCGTCGAGGCCGCGGGGCGGATCGGCGGCGAGGAGCAGGTCGTTGTGGGGGCGCAGCCGCACCAGCGGGCGGACGCTGCCGCCGTCCTCGGTCACCAGGCCGGCGCGCGCCCAGTCGCCGAGCCGGGTCGGCGCCACCGCGGCACGGAACGCGCCGTCGGTGACCGGCTCGCCGAGGATCAGGAGCCGCACCAGCGTCTCCAGCGGCGAGCCGCCCCGGGTTCGGTGCAGCAGCATCCGGCGCTGGATCCCCAGCACCTCGGGCAGGCGCGGCAGGCCGAGGGCGGAGAGCACCGACGGCTCGGAGTAGCCGGCGGCGTCGAGCACCTCGCGGAGCCGGCGGGGGTCGCCACTCGGAGCCTGGGTCACCGGCGCATTATCGGCGGCCCCGCCCGGCTCAGCGGGCCCCGGCGCGCCCCCGCTGGAGGCGGCGCCAGAGCGCCAGGCTGCTCAGGTACGCGACCGCGAAGCCGGCGGCGGCGGCGAGGGTGACCCGGCCGGCGTCGGTGCGCGCCCCCGCCGAGGTGGTGGCGAGGAGGCCGCGCACGCCGCCCTGCGGGCTCGCCACCGTCGCGGCCAGCGGAGGCGGGCCGGTGACGGTGCGCAGCGGGTGGGTGGTCTCGTCGTAGGGAACGGTGCTGGTGCTCGGCACCACCGGCGCCACCGGCGCCACCGGAGCCGCGGTCGCCGCCGGCGCGGTCAGCGGGGGGGCGGTCTGGACGCTGGCGGGCGCGGGCGCCGCCGCGGTCACCGGCGGCACCTGGGCACGGGGCGCGGACCGCACCGGGGCGGGGACGGGTGCGGGGGCGCAGCCGCCGCTGCGGCCCAGCGCGCGGTCGACGCGCAGCGCTCCGCCGGGGCCCTCGGTTCCCTGGATGCGGTCGTAGGCCTGCTGGTTGGTCAGCCCGGTGCTCATCAGCAGCGCCAGGGCGCCGGCGACGTGAGGCGTGGCCATCGAGGTTCCGGTCAGCCAGGCGTAGGCGCCGCCGGTGTAGGTGGAGATGATCCCGGTGCCCACGTTGGTGCCGCTGAGGTTCTCGCCGCCGGCGGCGAAGACGTTGACCCCGCCGGTGGGGCTGTACGACGCCACCCCGCCGCCCTGGCTCAGGGCGCCGACCACCATCGCCTGGCGATCCATCTGCGCGTAGCCGCTGGTGCCCGGCTGGTCGCCCGCGGCGACGGCGACGCCGAGGCCGTGGGCGTACGCGTCGGAGATCGCCGCGGCCACCTCCGGCGGCGTGGTCCCGTTGGTGGCGCCGACGCTGACGTTCAGCACCACCGGTCCACGCCAGGAGGGCGCCACCTGGTTGGTGATGTAGCTGATCGCGGTGGCGAGGTCGGTGGAGGTGCCCTGGCCGCCGCCGAAGAGCATCTGGACCGAGTAGATCCGCGCGTCGGGTGCGGCGCCGCTCATGCCCACGCCGTTGTTGCTGTCGGCGGCGGCGATGCCGGCCACGTGGGTGGCGTGGCCGTGGTCGGTGGGCGCCTCGCCCGGCACCACCTGGCCGTTCTGCACCACCATCGAGCCCGCCGCCTTGCCGGCGAGGTCGGGATGGCCGAAGTCGACGCCGCCGTCGATGACGGCGATGAGCGCGCCCGCCCCGGAGGAGGCGCACCACGCGGCGGGGAACCCCGCCTGGGTCAGGCCCCACTGCCGGCCGGCGGTGAACCAGGGGTCGTTGGGTGCGCTGGTCGCCGCCGCGGCGGTGATCGCCTGGCCGGCGAGGAGCACGCAGGCCGCGCCCACCACGGTGCCGGCGGCACGACGACGCATTCCACCCGTCCCTCTCATCAACTGAGGGAAACGCCCCGACCCCCCCTTTTCTGGCGGTCGGGCCGCGACTCCGCCGCGCTGCGCCAGAATGGCGCCCATGCACGTGCTCGGGCACGTCCCCGTCGCGACCCGGCTCGACCGTGCGGTCCGCGACGGGAGCCTTGCCCACGCCACCCTCCTGGCAGGCCCCGACGGCGTGGGCAAGACCACCCTCGCCGAGGTCGTGGCCGCCGCCGTGCTCGACGCCGCCGCCTGGCCCGGGGGCCTCCGCGCCCACCCCGACCACTGGCTCGAGGACTCCGACGACGAGCGGATCAAGATCGCGCGGATGCGGCATGGGGGCGGCACCCCGGAGTCCGGTCCCAGCCTGCAGGACTTCCTCGGGCTGCGCAGCTACGCGGGCGGGCGGCGGGTGGCGGTGATCGGCCGCGCCGACCGGCTCACCGAGGATGCCGCCAACTGTGTCCTCAAGACCCTGGAGGAGCCGCCGCCGGGCACCCACCTGCTGCTCTGCGCGGCCCACCCGGAGCGGCTGCCGGCGACGATCGTCTCCCGCTGCCAGGTGCTCGGCTGCGCCCCGGTGCCCGCCGGCGAGATCCGGGCCTGGCTCGAGTCGGTGCACGGGGTGGCCGCCGGCCTCGCCGGCGGCGCTGCGGCCCTCTCCGGCGGCCGTCCCGGCCGCGCCCTCCAGCTCGCCACCCAGCCCGGGGCGATGCGGGTGGAGATCGAGGCGGTGGGCGCCTTCCTGGCCGCCGCCGGCTCGGGGCGGGGAGGCGCCCTGCAGGCGGCCGCGGCGCTGGCGCCCCCGAACACCGCCGAGGGCCGCGAGCGCGCCCTCACCCAGGTCACCGCATGGAGCGGCTTCGTCCGCGACGTCGCGTGCATCGCCGCGGGGGCACCCGAGCTGGCGGTGTGGGAGCCCTTCCGCGCCGCTGCGGCGAGCTGGGCCCAGACCCTGCCGCCGGAGCGCATCGCCGGCATCCTCGGCCGCTGTGTGGACACCGCCGACCAGGTGGCGCAGTACGCTGTGCCCCGCCTCAGCTACGAGGTTCTCTTCCTCGACATCTTCACCGTCACCCCCGCGCCCCCGCGGACGGCCGGCGTGGACGTCGGGGCCGCCTTCGAGGGGCCGGCCGGCTCCGCTGAGCGGACCCCGAAGCCGCGCGCCCCGCGACGGCGCTGATCCCGGAGCCAGCATGCCTCTCGCCATCGGAGTGAAGTTCAAGCGCAACGGCCCGCTCGCCTACTACGACCCGGCGGGCGAGGCCTTCGCCCTCGGCGAGAACGTGCTCGCCGACACCGCCCGCGGTCCCGAGATCGGTGAGGTGGTGCTCGCCCCGGCGGAGATCGGCGCGGCGCTCCTCCCCGCCGAGCTCAAGCCGGTGATCCGCCGCGCCACCCCCGACGACCTCACCCGCCGCCGCGAGCTGGAGGACCAGGGGCCCGAGCACGTGCGCGTCGCCAAGGAGCGGGTCCACGCCTTCCGGCTCGACATGAAGGTGATCGCCGCCACCTCGTCGTTCGACGGCAACCGCATCCTCTTCGACTTCAGCGCCGACGGCCGGATCGACTTCCGCGAGCTCGCCCGCGACCTGGCCGCGATCTTCCAGCGCCGGGTCGAGCTCCGCCAGATCTTCCCCCGCGACGAGTCCAAGCTCCAGGACGGCTACGGACCCTGCGGCCGGCGGCTCTGCTGCTCCTCCTGGCTCAAGGAGTTCCAGCCGGTCTCCATCAAGCACGCCAAGGAGCAGGGGCTGCCGCTCAACCCGGCCAAGCTGAACGGGATGTGCGGCAAGCTCAAGTGCTGCCTGGTCTACGAGAACGACCAGTACGTCGAGCTGAAGTCGAAGCTCCCCAAGCCCGGCCAGATCGTCGAGGTCGCCGAGGGCAGCGCGGTGGTGCGCGACATCAACGTCCCCCGCGAGCTGGTGCGGGTGCAGCTCGAGGCCACCGGGGCGGTGCTCGCCATCCCGGCGGCCGAGCTGGAGCTCGACGTGCCGGTGCCGCCGGTGCCCTCCTCCGTCCCCTCCGGCCGCCGCCGGCGGCGCCGTGGCGGCGGCGGGGGCGGCGGCGGCGGCGGCGCGGCGGCCCCGCCGGGCTGATGTCGACACTCCGCCGCGCCTCGCTCGGCGAGGACTTCGGCTACACCCCGGGCGAGCAGCCCCCCGACGGCGACGGCTGGCTCAAGCTCAACACCAACGAGGCGCCGCTCGGGCCCTCCAGCGCGGTGGCGCCGGCGGTGGCGGCGGCGGCTGCGCTGCTGCACCGCTACCCCGACCCGTTCGGCGAGCCGCTGCGCTCGGCCCTCGCCCGGCACCACGGCGTCGAGACCGCGGCGGTCTTCGTCGCCAACGGCGGCGACCAGGTCATCGACTGCCTCTTCCGCGCCTACTGCGAGCCCGGCGACCGTGCGGTCTGGCCGGTGCCCACCTACTCGCTCCTCCCCGTGCTCGCCCGGCTGTTCGGGGTCGAGCCCGTCGAGCTGCCCCTCGATCCCGACCTCGGGCTGCCCGCCGGGCTGGGCACCGTCGAGGGCCGGCTGCGCTTCGTGGTCAACCCGAATGCCCCCACCGGGGTGTGGACCGCGCCCGATGCCCTCGAGGAGCTGCTCGCGGCGGCGCCCGGGGTGGTTGCCATCGACGAAGCCTACTGCGACTTCGCCCCGGGGTCCTGCATCCCCCTCCTCGACCGGCATCCGACCTGGGTGGTGATGCGCACCTTCTCGAAGGGGTACGCCCTCGCCGGGCTGCGGGTCGGCTACGCGGTCGGCCACCCCGAGCTGATCGCCGACCTGCTCGCGGTGAAGGACTCCTACCCGGTCGACCGCTGCGCCCTCGCCGGTGCGACCGCGGCCCTGGCCGACCACGAGCACCACCGCCGCCTCGTCGACGGGGTGCGCGGCGAGCGGGCCCGGCTGTCGGCGCGGCTGGAGGCGGCGGGCTGGCAGCTCACCCCCTCCGAGGCCAACTTCGTGTTCGCCCGGCCCCCGGGCGGCGACGCGGTGGCGGTGCTGGCGCGGCTGCGCGAGCGCCGCATCCTGGTCCGCCACTTCGCCGGCGAGCACGCCGACCGGCTGCGCATCACCGTCGGCGCCCCCGCCGAGAACGACCGGCTGCTCGACGCCCTCGGCATCTGAGCGGCCCGGTCAGGATCCGGGCGGGGCACCCTCGCCGATGGCGTCGAGGAGCCGCTCGAGCACCGGGACGGCGTCGACCAGGGCGGCCTGGTCCCCGGCGTCCAGGCAGGCCATCGCCGCCTCCAGCAGCCGGGTGCCGGTGGAGCGGAGCTGGGCGAGCAGCGCCTCGCCGCCCGCGGTCAGCTCGACCAGGTAGGAGCGGCCGTCGCGGGCGTCGGTCCGCCGCCGCACCAGCGCGGCGCCCTCGAGCTGGTCGACGAGCCGGGAGACGGTGGGCGCGGCGATGCCCTCCTGGGCGGCGAGGTCGCCCAGCCGCAGCGGCCCCCGGCTCTCGATGGTGGCGAGCGCCGAGAGCTGGGTGGCGGTGAGGCCGCCGTCGGCGGTGCGCCGCAGCCGGCGGGCGAGGCGCAGCACCACCAGGCGCGCCCGGGTGGCGATCTCCGCCCGGGTCGCGGTCGCGGGGACGCTCGCCTCCGTGCTCATCCCCCGGAGTGTATCGGGGGAGCCGGCGATCTCACGTGACCGGAGCATCTGCCAACGTGCCGCGGAGACCGCCACCGCGGGGCGGCTACCATCGCGCAGATGGAGAGCGCCAGCGCACCGGCATCCGGGCAGCCCGGAGCCGCCGTCATCGGCGCCCCGCGCCTCGAACCCCGGGAGCTCCGGCTGGTCATCGGCGCCCTGATGCTCGGGATGCTGATGGCCTCGCTCGACCAGACCATCGTCTCCACCGCGCTGCCCACCATCGTCGGCGAGCTCGGCGGCCTGCAGCACCTCTCCTGGGTGGTCACCGCCTACCTTCTCGCCGCCACCGTGAGCACGCCCCTGTACGGGAAGCTCGGCGACCTCTTCGGCCGCAAGGGCGTCTTCCAGGTGGCGATCGTCCTGTTCCTGATCGGGTCGGTGCTCTGCGGCCTCGCCCAGAACATGATCGAGCTGATCGCCTTCCGCGCCGTCCAGGGGCTGGGCGGTGGCGGCCTCATGGTCTGCGCCCAGGCGATCATCGCCGACGTCGTCAGCCCCCGCGAGCGCGGCCGCTACCAGGGGTACTTCGGCGCCGTGTTCGGGCTCTCGTCGATCGGCGGCCCGCTGATCGGCGGCTTCTTCACCGACCACCTCAGCTGGCGCTGGGTCTTCTACGTCAACGTCCCCCTGGGCGTCCTCGCCCTGGTGGTGACCACGATCGTGCTCCGGCTGCCGCCGGGGCGGGTCGAGCACCGCATCGACATCCTCGGCGCCGCGCTGCTCGCCGCCGGGGTGAGCAGCCTGGTGCTCCTCACCACCTGGGGCGGCAGCCAGTACCCGTGGGGCTCGGCGGAGATCGTCGGGCTGGGGATCGCCGCGGTGGTGTGCCTCGCCCTCTTCGTGCTCGTCGAGAGCCGCGCCGCCGAGCCGATCCTCCCCCTCCACCTCTTCCGGATGAAGGTGTTCACGGTGTCGAGCGCGGTGGGCTTCATCGTCGGCCTCGCCCTCTTCGGCACCATCACCTACCTGCCCCTGTTCCTGCAGCTGGTCACCGGCGCCTCGGCGACGAACTCCGGGCTGCTCCTGCTGCCGCTGATGGGCGGGGTGCTGACCAGCTCGATCGTCTCCGGCCAGGTGATCTCCCGCTCCGGCCGCTACCGCGTCTTCCCGATCGCCGGCACCGCGCTGATGTGCGCAGGCATGCTCCTGCTCTCCCGCATCGACGCCCACACCAGCCAGGGCACGGTCTCCCTCGACATGGTGGTGCTGGGCCTGGGACTGGGCCTGGTGATGCAGGTGCTGGTGCTGGTGGTGCAGAGCAGCGTCGGGCGCGGCGACCTCGGCGTCGCCACCTCGGCGGCGACCTTCTTCCGCTCGGTGGGCGGATCGGTGGGCACCGCGATCTTCGGCGCGGTCTTCACCAACGCGCTGACCTCCAACCTCGCCCGCGACCTCTCCCCGCAGGCGCTGGCGCGGATCGGCGGGAACCTCGCCGGCCGCCCGTCGGCGCTGCAGGCGCTCCCCGCGTCGGTGCGCACCGGCTACCTCGACGCCTTCGCCGGCGCCGTCGCCACCGTGTTCGAGGTCGGGCTGCCCATCGCCCTGCTCGCCTTCCTGCTCACCCTGCTGCTCCCCGAGGTGCAGCTCCGCGGCCGCGAGGACCCGGCGATGGCCGCGCGCCACGTCGGCGTCGGCCTGGGCATGCCCTCGCCACAGGCCTCGCTGGTGGAGCGCTTCCTGGCGCTGCAGCCGGTGATGCAGGGGCAGGTCCGCACCCTCATCCCCGCCGACCTGCGCCGCGAGCTCGCCGACGCCGTCACCGGGCTGAGCTACGTTGAGGTCGAGGCGCTGCGCACCCTCGGGCTGACCGGCCGGATCGGCGCCACCCTGTCGATGGAGGAGCTGGCGGCGGTCCCGGGGATGGGCCCGGAGGCCGCCGAGCGGCTCGCCTCCACCCTCCACCAGCGCGGCCTGGTGCAGCGGAAGCATCCCGGCGACGGCCCCGACGCCGAGCTGGTGATGAGCGAGCGGGCGGTGGACCTGGTCGGCCGCTACCGCGCCGCGGCCCACAGCGCCCGGGGCCAGATGATCGCCGCGCTCGACGAGCACGAGCTGGAGACCATGCTGGGACTGATGGAGAAGGTCGCCTCCGGGGTGATCGGCACCGCGGCGGGGCCACCGGCGGAGGTGGCGGCGCGATGACCGAGGAGGCGATGACCGCGCTCGAGCGGGAGCTGACCCTGCTGGTCCGCCGGGTGCTGCGCGGGCTCTGGACCGCCGACCACGGCCCCGACATCGACCACACCGTGTTCCCGCTGCTGGTGGCACTCCGCGACGAGGGCCCGATGCGCACCGGCGAGCTGGCCCGCCACTTCCACCTCGACAAGTCCACGGTGAGCCGCCACATCGCCCGCCTCGAGGCGGCCGGGCTGGTCGAGACCCGTCCCGACCTCAACGACCGCCGCTGCGCCCAGCTGCACACCACCCCGCGGGGCAGCGAGCGCGTCGACGAGATC
Organism: Candidatus Dormiibacterota bacterium; assembly: GCA_036495095.1. NCBI lineage: Bacteria > Bacillati > Candidatus Dormiibacterota > Candidatus Dormiibacterota bacterium. Next base: position 14,635 of record DASXNK010000205.1, read on the forward strand.
CGCGCCGCCCGCCGGGCCCCGCTGCGGCAGGTGCTCGACGGCTGGAGCGACGCCGACCGCGACCGGCTCACCCTGCTCCTCCGCCGGCTCAACGTCGCCATGAACGAGCGCGAGCCCGCCCGTCCCGCCACCTGAGCACGGCGATCGCCACCCCCGAAGGGGGGATGACCTCTGGGTCAATCGGCGATACACTCGGCCATGGAAGGAAGCCGTGCCCTGGCGAGGCCGGCCATGAGTGGACCGTGGTTCACGGTCGGGGCCGTCGTTCGACGCCGGCCCGTGGGAGACGCGCATGCGGATCCGCCAAGGCCTGTTCGCGCCCGAGCCCGACGCCCCCGCCTGGCGGCGGCGCCGCCCGCTGATCGCGGCGCCCGCCCTGGTCGCCGGCGGCGGCGCCCTGGTGGTCGCGCTCCGGCTGATCGGGCCGGGGATCGCCCCGACCTCGCCCTACACCGCGGCGCCGCCGACCGCGGTCAGCGGCCCCGCCGCGGCGATCCAGCCGGTGGAGCCGTTCCCGGCCCTGCCACCGCTGAGCTCGTCCTCCGCCGCCCCCGCGGTGGTGGTGCCGTCCACCTCCGGCCACGCCTCCGCCGCCTCCGCTCCGCCGGTGGCAGCGCCGCCGCCGGCCGCCGCGGTGGCTCCCCCGGCGGTGCTGCCGCCGCCCTCGGGGGTGGTCAACGCCCCGGTTGCGACCGCGGCACCCACGCCGGCGCCGACCCCGAAGCCGACGCCGCCGCCGCTGACCCCCGCCGAG
>DASXNK010000206.1 GCA_036495095.1 Candidatus Dormiibacterota bacterium
CGGCGGGTTCCAGTTGCCGTGGTGCTGCGGGAAGAACACCTTGGCGCCGATCTCCTCGGCGTAGCGGCGCTCGTCGATCATCCCGTTGACGTAGTTCTGCAGCTCGGCGATGCCGCCGATCTCGACGTCCGGCTGCTTGGAGTCACCGAGGTGACGGAGTGCCGCCTTGACCTCGGCCATCCCCGGCTCGAGCGGATCGAGCGAGCCCGCGGAGCCGTGATGGATGAGGGTGAAGCCCTTCCACCTGAACATGTAGAGCAGGTTCCCACCCTCGTAGTACTGGGTGGAGGCGAAGTCCACCGCCGACTGCGGCGTCGGCGGGTTCTCCGTGTCGGGGCTGAGGTCGGGGCCGGTGTAGCCCTTGTCACCCTCGAGGCTGCCCGGGTAGGGACGCACCTGGGTGTGCTTGATGTTGAGCACGGTGACGTCGAGGCCGGGCGGCCCCTCGTCGGGCTTGCCGGCCGCGCCCCAGGGCGTGTAGATCGGCGGCTGCACCGGCGAGCCGTAGCTGTCGATGCCGGTGAACGGCTTCCCGGCGGAGTCGCGCACCATCACGCAGGTCGGCGCCGCCAGGCCCTTCATCGCGGCGTCATGGGTGGCGAAATCGCAGACGGGCTGCCCGCCCACCAGCTTCGCCCCGGTCGCCGCGGTGATCCGGCTGGCGTGCCGCATCTGGTCCAGGTGGACGTGGTTCTGGTAGATGTACTCCGGCTTCGCCGCGATGATGTCGTCGAGCGACGCGGCCGTGGCCTTGTTCGCACCCTCGCTGAGCGAGTCCATCACCGTGGAGTCGAGCAGGACCACGTGGCCGCCGAACGACGCGAGCCACGTCGTCACGCTGACCCACTTGATCCGGACCTGGTCGGGCGAGTTCCAGCCCGGGCCCAGGAGCTTGGTGCGCATCGCCGTGGTGGGGTCGGACTGGTTCTCCGCGGACACCGCCGCGCTCCCCGCGGGAACCAGCGTGGCAGCGGCGGTGAGCGCCGCAAGCGCCCAGCGGCCCTTCAGTCGAGATCGCATGTGCATGTCATCCCTGTTGGAAGTGGTTCTCACGACGCATCTGCGGACGTTCGCTGTCGTCTCTCCTGGTGCAGAACCTCCTTCTCCCCTGGTTCACGCGGGAATCGACGGACGCGCGTCTCCAGTCACGTCGACGTCCTCGGACAGGACACCGTCACCGCTCATGGCCCCAGTTGGCAGGTGGTCCGATGGCAGCGCATGCTAGGCAGCCGCTCGCGGCACCGTCCATACCTGCAAACGCATGGTCTGCTTGTCCAAAAATCCTAGCCCAGGATGGGGTTTTCGGTATGCATCTGAGCCCACGCACAAATCGCGAGGGGCCCCGATGGGGCACCCGGCACAGCCCGCCCTCGCGCCGCCGTCAGCCCCCGGCACCGCATGCTCCGGGTATGTCCAGAGGCTCCAGGTTGCAGTGGACGGTGTCACCGCCGTCTGCACACGGCGGTGGCTCGGAGTGCGCCCTCCCCCGACGGAACGTTCACGATACACTGCGCCAGCAATGCGCAGGTGGCGACTGCCGATTCTCGTCCTGCTCAGCGTGAGCGTGGCGGGATGCGTGAACGACATCCCCTCCGATCAGCCGCCCGCGGTGACCGCGCGGCCGGCGCCGAGCGCGGCTCCGCCCTCGCCCGTGCACCTCGTCGTGCTGCAGCGGCACGCGGACCCGGCCGGTGGCGATCGCATCGCCATCACCGGGCGCGGCGGCCGGCTGGAGGCGGAGGCGACGTTCCGGCCGCCGCCGCCGCCCTCGCGGCCGGAGCCGCAGGTGGCGGCCGGTGCGGTGCACTTCCTCGACGCCGCCGGGATGGTGCGCCGGCTCTCGCCCGCGGGGGGACCCGCCCAGGCGGTCGCGACCCTGCCCCAGCCCGGCGCGGGCGCCGTGGACTTCGCGGTGAGCCCCGACGGCGGCCGGGTGATGGCCTCGGTGCTCACCCCGGCTGCCGCCCGCGGCCGGGCGGGCCGGGTGGACCTGCTGCTGAGCGTCGCCGGCGGCGCCGCGGCGCTGCTGCGGCGGCTTCCGGTCCCCGCCGGGGCGACCACCGCGCTGCGCGTGGCCGGGTGGGACGTGGCCGGGCCGGTGGTGGTGCCCGACGCCCCGATCACGCCACCGCCGGGCACGGACGGCGGCGGCCTCTGGCGCGGGCACCCCGCCCACGCCGACCTCCGCGGCGCCGTGGGCCCGCGGCTGGGCGACGCCGCCTGCGCCCTGTCACGGGTGCAGCCGGATGACGGCCTGCTCTGCGTCGGCACCGACGGCGCCGGCGGGTCGGTCGCCGCCGTCTACAGCGAGGGGCAGCTGCTCCACCGCTTCGCGGGGGTCGGCGCCGCTCCGCTGCTGGCTCCCGGCGGGGAGCGGGTCGCATCCACGTCGGGGGTGGGACGCGGCGCGGTCGAGGGCGTCGACGGCCGCACCGAGGTGCTGGCGGCCGCCGCCGGCGCGCCGGTGGCCTGGCTCGACGCCGCCACCGTGGTCGGGATCGGCACCGGCGGGCTCACCTCGGTGGCGCTCGACCCCACCGGCCGGGTCGTCGAGCTCGGCATCACCGGTGAGGTTGCCGGCGTCATCCGCTGAGCCGGGGGGCGGGCTGGCTCCGCCGGGGGGCGGGCTGGCTCCGCCGGGGCGCTGCTTCTGCGCGAATTGGTGATCGTCTATGATGGAATTACTGTGATAATGGCTATCAATTTACATGTCATGAGGAGGCCGAAAACCACGATGTCCACGTTCCGTACCTGTCCCCGCTGCGGCCAGTGGCACGGGGCGGATCGCTCCTGCGACCAGCAGCTCGCCCTCGCAGCGCTGAGCCGGGCCGGCGGCGTCGAGCAACGCGGCGCCGACGTGGCCGAGAACGAGGCGGTGCACCGCTACCGGGCCCGGCGGGGTCCCCGCGAGGGTACGGTGAACGAGTAAGTAGATCATTAAGGGACACCGCCCATATACTCACCGCCGTGGCGAAGCAGTTCGCGAAGGCGGTCGGGGCCGGCCTCGGATGGGGCGTCGGCATGGGCCTGACGCTGGGCGCGACCGGCAGGCTCGGCGGGGGCCTGCGGCCGCTCCTGAGGTCCGCGATCCGTGCGGGACTGGCCGTCTCGGACCGGGTCGCCTCGACCGGGGCGGAGGCGTGGGAGCAGGCCCAGGACCTCTATCACGAGGCCGTCGAGGAGCGCCGCCACGGAGTCGCCGCGCCTCGGAGCGCGCAGGCCGACGGCAGCAGCGACGGCACCCGGACGCTCTCCATCCCCGGCGGCGGGTAGATCGATGCAGGTGTCGGCGACCGTGCCGCACGCCACCTCGTCGCGGCTGCGACTGCGTCTCGAGGGTGACCCCGACGAGGTCGCGGGCCTGCTCGAGCGGGTTGCGAGCACGGCGGCGGCGCACCCCGGCGTCAGGTCCGTGCGCACCGACCTCCGCACCGGCTCGGCCCTGCTCACCTGGGACCCCGAGCAGCTCGACCTGCCGGCAGCCATCGAGCTGTGCCGCAAGGCGCACCAGGCGCTCCGCGACATCGCTCCGCCTCAACTCGTCGGCGCCGTCGAGCGGCCGCTCAGCGAGGCCGCGTCGCGGCTGCTGGATCGGGTCTCCACCGCGAACCGGCGAGTTCATGACGCAACCGGCGGAAAGGTCGACCTGCGCTTCCTGGTGCCGGCGGGGTTCGCGGCGCTCAGCCTGCGCCAGCTGCTGCGCACCGGGCCGGCGGTCGGGTCGATGCCCTGGTACGCGCTCGCCTACTACGCCTTCGACAGCTTCGTGAAGCTGCACGGCGACGGCGAGCCGTCGCTGCCGGAGGCGGCGGCCTGATCGCCACCCTCCCGCGGACGCCGACCGAGGCGGTCGCGACCCGGCTCACCTGCACGGTGGCCCACCGCACCGCGACCCGGATCCGCCTTCGGGTGGCGCGGTGCGACGCCGAGGCCGCCGCCGGGCTCGCCTCCCGCCTCGCCGCCCATCCGGAGGTCGAGGCGGCCCGCTGGTCGGCGGCGAGCCGGAGCCTGGTCGTCGAGCACCGTCGCGGGCGCAGCGTCGAGGACCTGGTGACGTCGCTGCCCCACCCCGCGCCGGCGACGCCACCGGCGGCACCGGCAGCTCCGCTCTGGCGCCAGATGCTGCTGCCCGCGGCGGCGATGGCGGCGGGCCTCGCCGGCGCGGCGCCGCTGTCGACCGTGGTGATCGCCGGGTGCGCGGCCCCGATCGCGCGCCGCGCGGCGCGGAGCCTGGGCCGGCGCCACCTCTCCGTCGACGTCCTCGACCTCGCCGCGGCCGGCATCCTCCTGGCCACCGGCGACGTCCTCGCCGCCGGCGCCGGCGTCGGGCTGGTCGAGGTCGGCGAGCGCATTCGCAGCCGCGCCGCCGGCCAGGCGCGGGGAGCGCTGCGCGGCTGGCTGCGGGCGGATGCGCGCGGGGTGCGCCTGCTCGGCGAGGGCACCGAGCCCCGTGTCCCGGCCGGCCAGGTGCGCCCCGGCGACCGGGTGGTCGTCTACGCCGGCGAGACCATTCCCGTCGACGGGGAGGTGGTCGCCGGGGAGGGCCTGATCGACACCCGGACCTGGACCGGCGAGCCGATCCCCCGCCGGGTCACCGCGGGCGTGGAGCTGCTCGCCGGCGCCAGCGTCCACGACGGGCGGCTGGTGATCGCGGTGCGCGCGGCCGGCGGCGACACCCGGGGGGCGCGGCTCGCCGCCGCCCTCGAGGAGACCCTGTCCGCCACCACCCGGGTCTCCGACATGGCCCGGCGCATGGCCGACCGCTTCGTCCTCCCGGTGGTGCTGGCCGGCGGAGGGGTGCTCCTCGCCACCGGCGACCTCTCGCGGCTGGCGGCGATGCTCATCGTCGACTTCGGCACCGGGGTGCGCATCTCCATCCCCACCGCGATCCTGGCCGCGATGGTCGCCGGCGCCCGCGAGGACATCCTCTTCCGCAGCGGCCGCGCGCTGGAGGAACTCGCCGGCGTCGACACCGTGGTCTTCGACAAGACCGGAACGCTGACCACCGGGCAGCCGGCCGTGATCGCCGTCGAGGCCGCGCCGGGCTGGAGCGGTGACGAGGTGCTGCGCCTCGCCGCGGCCTCGGAGGGGCACCTTCCCCATCCCTTCGCCCGCGCCATCCGGCGGGCGGCGCGGCGCCGCGACCTGCGGCCGCCGGAGCCGCGATGGGTGCGGCACCGCTGCGGGGGAGGGGTCGTCGCCGAGGTCGAGGGCCGCACCGTGGTGGTGGGCGACCGGCGCCTGCTCCTGGATGAGGGGGTGGCCTGCCCCGCGGTCGGTGCGGCGGGATCGTCGCTCGCCGCGGTGGCCGTCGACGGCCGCTTCGCCGCCTGGATCCGGCTCCGCGACCGGCTGCGTCCGGAGGCGCCCGCGGTGGTCGAGCGGCTGCGCGGGCTCGGCATCCGCCACATCGTCATCGCCAGCGGCGACCGGCCCGGGGCCGTCCGTGCCGTCGGCCGCCAACTCGGGGCGGACGACGTGCGGGCGCGGCTCATGCCCGAGGACAAGGTGCGCCTCGTCCGCGACCTCCGCGACGCGGGACGCCGGGTGGCGGTGGTGGGCGACGGCATCAACGACGCCGCCGCGATGGCCGAGGCCCACGCCGGCGTCGCCCTGTCGCGCGGCGCCGACCTCGCCCGCGAGGCGGCGGACGTCGTCCTCGCCGGCGACGACCTCGTCGTTCTCGCCCGCGCCGTCGAGCTCTCCCGCACCACGATGCGGCTGGTGCGCCAGAACGTGGCCCTGGTCGCCGCCCCCAACGCCGCCGCGCTGGGACTGGCGACGCTGGGGATGATGCCGCCGCTGCTGGCGACCGCGGTGAACAACGGCTCCACCGTGGTCGCCGCCGCCAACGGCCTCCGGCCGCTCCGCTCCCGCCGGACCGGCCGGCCCCCGGGCTAGGCGCTCGCCGCCGGCGTGGCCGTCCGTCCGGAGGTGGACCTCCGCGATGAGCGCGCCGCCGGACGGCGGGTCGTGTGAGCCGTGGTGTCGGCACCCGAGCGTGCCGTCGACCGGCCACGGGTGGTGGAGGTGCGCCGAGGTTGCGCCTGCCGCCGGCCGGTCGCGCCACCGCGGGACTCGGCGGTGCCGGGGATGCCGCCGATCGCCTTCTGGAGCAGCGGCGCGGCGGCGACCACGGCGGCGACGGGGGCGCTGAGGACGTCGACCACCCCCAGGGCGGCGGCGCCTCCCATGAACATCAGCTGTTTGCGGCTGAGCGACGGGAGCGGCACGGTGATGCTCCGGGAGAACGTGGGCACGGGCACGACGATCTGCACGGTGGACCTCCTCTGTTCAGGAAGGGGACGAGCGGCGGCGCCGGCCGGTGGCGGCGCCGGGCGACTGGGCGACGCCCGGCCTGCTGAGCATCTTGACCTGCCTCAGCCCGTGCCACGATCGGAGCCTCCGCCGCAGGTTAAGGTTTTGGTGCAAGGACAATATCATTAAGCATGTAACGCAGCGTGTCGTCGACGAGGGCCCGCGGCCGGGGCCGCGCCGCGGGGCTGGCATCATCCCGGGCGTGGCCTGTGACTGGCTCCTCATCGACGGCTCGAGCCTGATCTTCCGCGCCTTCTACGGCGTCCCCGCGGCGAGCGTGCGGGCCCCCGACGGCGCCGCGGTGAACGCCGTCCGAGGCTTCCTCGAGAGCCTCGCCCGCCTGGTGGTGCAGCGGCAGCCGCGCCACCTCGCCGTGGCCAGCGACGAGGCCTGGCGGCCGGAGTGGCGGGTGGCCCTGATCCCCGCCTACAAGGCCCACCGCGCCGACGAGCCGGTTCCACCGGGCCTGATCCCCCAGCTGCCGGTGATCCGCTCCCTCCTCGACGCCATCGGGGTCGACGTCGCCGGCGTCGCCGAGTACGAGGCCGAGGATGTCATCGCCACCTGGACGGCGCTGGCCCCGGGCTCGATCGAGGTGGTCAGCGGTGACCGCGACCTGTTCGCTCTCGTCGAGGACCCGCGGGTGCGGGTGCTCTACCCGGAGCGGTCGGGGCTGGCGCTGATCGACGAGGCCGAGGTGACCCGGCGGTACGGCATCCCCGGGCGGCGCTACGCCGACTTCGCCGTGCTCCGCGGCGATCCCTCCGACGGTCTCCCCGGTCTGCGCGGGGTGGGCGCCGGCACCGCCGCGCAGCTGATCCGCCGCCACGGCGGGGTGGAGGAGATGCTCCGTGACGCGCGGGTGAGCGATGCCGACCGCGACTACCTGGACCGCGCGATGCGCGTGGTCCGGCCGGTGCTGGACCTGCCCGTCCGCCTCCCCGAAGGCCGTCGCGACGGCTATCCCGCCGACCCGGAGGCGCTGGCGGAGCAGGCCGCGCGGACCGGGATGGAGAGCACCTGCGCCCGTCTCGTTGCGGCACTGTCGAGGATGCGCTGACCGGGCGGGGCGTATACTCACCATCACAACAACCACAATCCCACAGACCCGGACGGCCGGCCGCCCGTGGGCATGGCGCTCGGAGGGCAGAGGCATGATCGACGGGCGTGATCGGGAGGAGCCGGGCGAGGTCTTCCTGGCGGCGATGGTGGCGAAGGGCGGGATGTGCCCCTTCTGCGACCGGCCGGCGGGCGACGGCGTCAACGGTCACGGGCGCTTCACCCTGGCCTGGTGCGCCACCGCGTGGCGGGCCGCCGGAGCCGAGGACCGCTGGCTGCGCGCGCACCCCACCGCGGAGCTCACGCTCCGGCGGGCAGTGCCTCCGCTGGGCTGAGCCGGCGCGCCAGGGCGACCACGTCGTCGAGGAGCGCCTGGGCGCCGACGACGTTCGACTCGGCGCCGGAGTTGCCGCTGACCCGGTGGCCGTCGACGCCGTCGCCGACCCGGCCCGCCACCCGGTCGTAGACCGGCCGGCCCGCGGGGTTCCGTCCGTCGAACCAGCCCCGGGCGGCGGCGGCGAGCGCGGCGTACCGCGAGTCCCCGGTGACCTCGGCGACCCGACCGAGCACGTGCACGGCCGAGGCGACGTCGTACGGCTGGGTGCGGGGCATGTCGAAGCCGGCCTCGACGATCCCGGCGAAGACCAGCTCGGCGCTGCGCCGGGCGGTGTCGACGAGGTCGTCGCGGCCCAGCCGGGCGCCGGCGTCGGCGAGCGCCGCCTCCTGGAGGTGTCCCCAGAGGTGGGGATGGCCGCGCTCGAGCGGCGCGTTCATCAGCATGCCGCCCCGGCGGCAGCCCGCCACCTCGTCGCACCAGGTGGCGAGCAGCCGGCCGATGCCGCCGTCGTCGGCGCGGTCGGGCAGGGCGAGCGCGGTCATGATGTGGAGCACGCGCACGTCGGGCGGGGCCTCGGCGTCGGCGATGTGGGGCAGGCCACGGTGCAGCGCGGACTCGATGCGGGCGTCGTCGAGCACGCGCGACGCCCGCGCCAGCGCCAGCAGCGCCCGAGCCTGCCAGAACACGCCCCCGGCCACCGAGGTGCGCGCGTCGCGATTGGCGGTGCCGTCCCAGTCGACGATGAAGTTGACCCAGCGCCCGTCCTCGTCCTGCATCGCGAGCACGAACTCGAGCAGGCCCTCGCACCAGCGCAGCGCCCAGGGCAGGCGGGTGGCCTCCCAGAGGTCGCAGTACAGCTCGAGCCCACGGGCGGCGTCATCGACGCAGGCGACGCCCTCGAAGCCGGCCTCGCGCGCCGCCACCGCGGTGTTCGTGGCATCGGAGTACACCGCGAGGGCGAGCGCCCCCGTCCCCAACCCGGTGACCGGGCGGCCGAGCCGCGCGATCTGCCTCAGCACGGGCGCATCTGCTCGAGGATCTCGCGGACGCTGAGATCGGCCGCGGCCATGCAGCTGTCGGCGGCGCCGTAGTACAGGCGGATGGTCTCGCCCTCGGGGTCGAGGGCGACGTGGCCGCAGGAGAACACGGTGTCGTTGAAGAGCCCGGAGCGCTCGTACGGCTCGGTGGGCACCAGGATCGGCTCCGGCGAGCGCGCGATCACCCGGCTGGGGTCGTCGGCGTCGAGGAGCAGGCCCCCCATTGCGTAGCGGGTGTCGCGGTCGACTCCGTGGTAGATCTCCAGCCATCCCTCCTCGACGCGGAAGGGGACGGCGCTCGCGCCGGTGCGCAGCCCGTCCCACATCCCCGGCCGGGGCAGCGCGAGCGGACGGTGGTCGCCCCAGTGGACCAGGTCCTCCGAGAAGGCGATCCAGATGCCGAGCACCCGCCCGAACGACTGCGGCATCGGCCGGGTGAGTGCCGCGTACCGGCCCCCGGGACGGCCGGGGAAGATCACCACGTCCTTGTGGTCGGGCAGGAACATCACCCCCTGGCGCTCGAAGCTGCGGAAGTCGGTGGTGGTGATCCGGCTGGTGGTGATGCCGATGCGGCTCACCGAGACGTAGGTGATGTGCCAGACGCCGTCGATCAGCGTCGCCCGGGGATCCTCGCAGCCGTACTCCTCGAAGCGGTTCGCCGGCGAGATCGACGGCGCCTCCTCGACCACGAAGTGGACGCCGTCGCGGCTGCGCGCGACCCGCAGGTGCGACATCTGGGTGAGCAGGTCGTTGAAGTCGTCGGCCGCCGCGCTGAAGCCGCCGGTGGCGGTCTGGTAGCGGATCGAGCGCGGGTCGCTGAGGTCGAGGCCGGGGAGGTTGCGGGGCAGGTAGACCTCGACCACCCGCGCCGGGCGGCTCTCGGAGTCGAAGAAGGCGACGCTGACCAGGTCGTCGCCCCGGAAGCCGGCGGCCAGCGGCTGGAGCGTGGGCTCCTGCCCGGTCAGGTCGAGGGTGAGGGCGCCGGGCGGGGGCGCCGCGCCGAGGCGGGGGCGCTCGCCGACGCGCAGCAGCAGCACCACCTCGTCGCCGACCTGGGCGGCCGCGGCGTTGAAGACCGACACCACCTCGAGCCCGGGGAGGGAGGGGCTGACGTCCGCAGCGGTCAGGATGGGGTTCTCCGGCAGCCGGTGCCCCAGGTCCCGAACCGGCGTCGCCAGCGCCGCCCGGCGGGTCTCCGCCGTGGCCTTCCTCCGGGCCGCCATCGCACCCACGATGCCGAGGAACGCCTGGGCCGACCGCGGCCAGGTGGCATCCCGCGCGTACGCGAAGGCGGCCTGCTCCAGCGCCCGCTTGGCCACCGGGTCGTCGAGGATGGCCACGACCGCACGGCCGAGCTGGCCGGGGTCGCGGGAGTCGACGAGCACCCCGCGGCCCCCGGCGAGCGCCTCGGTGGCGTGCAGGTACCGGGTCGACACCACCGCCTTGCCGGCGCCGAGCGCGTAGGAGAGGGTGCCGCTGGTGATCTGGTTCGGATCGAGGTACGGGGTCACGTACACGTCGGTGGCGAGGAGGAGCTCGATGATGTCGCGCTGGCTCATGTACTGGTCGATGAAGGCGACGTGGTCGTCCATCGCCAGCTGATGCACCCGCGCCACCAGGCCCTGCCGGTACTGCTCGCCCTGCGCGCGCACCAGGTCGGGATGGGTCTGGCCGGCGACCAGGTAGAGCGCGTCCGGATACCGCGCCACCACCTCGGGCATCGCCTCGATCATGTACTGGAGCCCCTTGCGCGGGTCGACCAGGCCGAACGTCGAGACGATGGTGCGGCCCTGGACCCCCAGCTTTCGCTTGAGCCGGTGACGTCCGCGCGGCTCGATCGCGGGCATCCCGTGGGGGATGACCCGCAGCGGCGTGGTGATGTCGTAGTCGGTGGCGAGGATGTCGACCGCGGTCGACGCCATCACGATCACCTCGGTGCTGAGCTCGGCGATCGCGCGCACCGCGGTGCGCATCGACGGCGACGGCCGGGGGAGCACGGTGTGCATCGTCGTCACCACCGGCTTGCGCAGCTCCTCGAGCAGGGGACGCAGATGGTCCTCGTACCCGCTCTCGGTCCAGCGGCCGGCGGTGAACGTCGGCTCCGTCCAGGTGCCGTACAGGCCGAACTCGTGCTGCACGTTGACCAGGTCGGCGTTGGAGGAGTTGATGGAGCGCGCCGCGGCGCGGTAGCTCTCGACATCACCCTGCCGGATCCGCCACCGCACCTCCGACCCGTACGGTCGCAGCACCGCGGGCTCGTCGATGGCGGCGAGACGGCAGGTCACCGACGGATCCGCGCCGCGCACCGCACTCACGAGATCGGCGGTGAACGTCGCGATGCCGCAGCGGCGAGGGATGGCGGAGGAGATGAATGCGATCCGGATGTCAGCCACCATACGCCTTCCCGTGTGCAGGCGTCGAAAACCGAAAAGATCCGGCAGGAGCGGGAAAACCCGTCCCCGGGCCTGACATTTCAGGGCCGCACGTGGCCCCGCGGTTCAGCGGCGGCGGAACCAGGAGCGTCCGGGGCGGTCGGGCGCCTGCTCGTGGGGGAGGCGTCCGTGCTTCCCGCGGTAGCAGTCCATCTCGCGGGCGATGGTGGCGAGATTCGCCCGGTCCTGCGGCTGCAGCCCGTCGGCGCGCTGCAGCTCGGCGAGGTATGCGTAGGCGCTGATCTCCGCACGGTGACAGGCGTTGAGGAAGCCGGTCATGTCGCGGCCGCGCGCGGCCTCGGACGCGCGGCGCATCAGCTCCTGCTTCCTGTCGTCGAGCGTGTTCACCGTATTCACGGTAGCACCTCCCGAGCGACCGCGGATGACGGCCGCGTACCGGTCATTCGAGGAAGTCGGTCAGCCGTCCCCGCCGCGCCGGATGACGCAGCTTGCGCAGCGCCTTGGCCTCGATCTGACGGATGCGCTCGCGGGTGACGCCGAAGCGGCGCCCGACCTCCTCGAGGGTGCGCTGCTGTCCGTCCACCAGGCCGAAGCGGAGCTGGAGGACACGGCGCTCGCGCGGTGTCAGGGTGTCGAGGACCTGCTCGACCTCGGCGCGCAGCATCGCCAGCGAGGCGATCTCGAGCGGCGCCGGCGCCATCTTGTCCTCGATGAAGTCGCCGAGGTGGGCGTCGTCCTCGGTGCCCACCGGGGTCTCGAGCGAGACCGGGTCGCGCGCGATCGCGACGATCTCCCGCACCCGGTCGGGGGTGATCCCCATCTCCTCACCGATCTCCTCGTCGGTGGGCTCACGTCCCAGCTCCTGCACGAGGCGGCGGGAGACGCGGATCTGCTTGTTGATGCTCTCCACCATGTGGACGGGCACGCGGATGGTCCGCGCCTGGTCGGCGAGGGCGCGGGACACCGCCTGGCGGATCCACCAGGTCGCGTAGGTCGAGAACTTGAAGCCGCGGCGATGGTCGAACTTCTGCACCGCGCGGATCAGCCCGAGGTTGCCCTCCTGGATGAGGTCGAGGAAGGACATCCCCCGCCCCATGTACTTCTTGGCGATGGAGACGACCAGCCGGAGGTTCGCCTCGGTGAGCCGGCGGCGGGCGTCCTCGTCGCCGAGCTCGATCGCGGTGGCGTACTCGACCTCCTGCTCCTTGCGCAGCAGGGGGACGCGACCGATCTCCTTGAGGTACATCCGCACCGGGTCGTCGAGCGCGGCGGAGGCGAAGGCCTCGGCCTCCTCGACCGCGTCGGCGTCGGCGTCGTCGACGCTCTCGAAGTCGCGGTCGCCGTCGGACACGTCGATGCCCATCTCGCGGAAGACCGCGAAGATGCGCTCGAGGTGGTCGGGGTCGGCCTCGAGGTCGGGAAAGCCGGCGAGGATGTCGTCGGGTGTGAGGTGGCCCTGCTCCTTCCCCTTGACGATGAGCTGCTCGGCCGTGCCGACCAGGTGATCGCTCGGAGTGGGGACGACGGGCGCGGGCCGCCCGCCCGGCTTCGTCATGGACACCTCCCGCCGATCACTGCGGCGAGCACGCGTGCCCGCCGCAGCGATTCCGGCGGACCCTGTGCGACGCCTCTACGGTTGCGCCGTGTCAACGAACTCCGCTACTGAAGCAGTCGCGGCAGTAGACCGGGCGATCGCCGCGCGGCACGAAGGGAACCCTGGCCACGCCACCGCACGAGGCGCACTTGACCTCGTGCATCTCACGCTGGCCACCGCCGTAGCCGCCGCCGCCGCCGCCACCGCCGTAGCCGCCGCCGCCACCGCCGCCGCCGTAGCCACCGTTGCCGCCGCCGCCGGGCCGGCCGCCGCCACCGCCCCCGCCGGCCGCCTTCCGGGCGCTGCGGCAGTCAGGGCACCGGCTGGGCGCGTTGGTGAGACCGCGAGAGGCATAGAACTCCTGCTCTCCCGAGGTCCACGTGAAGTCGACGCCGCAGTCGCGGCAATGCAACACCTGATCGGCCGACATGGACTAGTTCTCCCGATGGCGCCGGCAGCGCCGCTGAACTGAAGCTGCGGTAGGCGCGATGGCACCGTTGGCAGCGATGACGCGGAAGCCGCGATCGGACACCACTCTGTCGGTAGTGTCTGCCCGCACCTGGTGTCTCCTGCCTCCCAACGTCATGGACACGCGTGTCCGTGCGAGAAGGCAACAACGACCGCGGGCGGGATCACCTCTTCTGAGGTGTCCACCGGCCACACTACCACGTTGCCATCACCAGCGGTGGGCCCTCCGAGCTCCCGGCACGCGGTGGGATCATATCGGCTCGGACGGGGCGTCCCGGCGATGGCTCAGGTGCCCTCGGCGAGCCGGCGGTGACCGCCGGCGAGCACCCGGAGGATGTGGGCTCCGGAGGAGTCGAGCACGACCCACCCCTCGAGGGCGAGGTTGGCGAACACCCGGAGGCACACCTCGGGATCGCCGTCGTGGTGAAGCTCGGGGAAGTCCCGGGTCCAGACCGCGGACCGTCCCTCGGCGAGGAGCTCGGCGGCCCGGCGGAGGACGTCGGATTCCGCCATCGGCGGCCGGGGGTCCGCGGCCACGTCAGGGCACTCCGCGCCCATCGCGCGCCGGCCGGATCTCGACCACCAGCCGGATCCCGGTCCGCACCTCGCCGTCGATCTGGATCTCGACGAAGGACGGGGTGCAGCACAGCTCGATGCCGCCGGGGGCGACGTAGCCGCGCGAGATGGCGATCGCCTTGACCGCCTGGTTGACCGCGCCGGCGCCGATCGCCTGCACCTCGACCCTGCCCGCGCTGCGAATCACGCCCGCGACCGCACCCGCCACCGAGACGGGCCTGGAGGTCGCCGAGACCTTGAGGATCTCCACTGTGACCCCAGGGTGACAGATCCCCCGCCGGAGCGGCGGCCCCGGCGGCCCCGGCGGCCGGCGGCGGGCGGAAGGCCGCCTCGTGCGGACCCCCGTCCCGGCGGGATGGTAGGGTTGTGGTTGTTGTTATGGTGAGTGTTGATCGCTGCTCTCGGAGGACCCCGGATGCCTCGGGCGGAGGCCGTCGAACTGATCGTGCGTGGAGAGAGGGTGCGCCTGCGCAAGGCGGACGTGATGCGCGCGGTGGGTAACGGCGGGTTCGGTGTGGTCCGGCAGCACGCCGTGGAGATCGACCGGCGGCTCTACCCGGTGAAGGAGGTCTTCGCCCGGGCGACGGGGATCGACGTGCTCGACTTCAACACCACCCAGGCCCGGGCCGCGCTGCGGCGGCTCGGCTTCGAGGTGCGGACCGTCAGCCCGCTCGGCCATCGGCGCGGAGTCTGACGCCCCCCCGCGGCGCCCGCGTCGCGCCGTCCGCCTCGCCCCTCCAGGGGCATCCGAGAGATCGAAGGGTGTGCATATGACAATCGCGGTCGACGTCTCCGTCCGCCCCTCGCGCACCAGCGCCGGGACCGCCGACTACGCCCAGCTCAAACGGCTCATCGCCGCTCGGGGGCTGCTGGAGCGGCGCCCGCTCCGCTACCTGCCGCAGGCGGTGGCGATGATCGCGGTGCTCGCCGCCCTGGTCGCCGGGATCGGCCTGCTCCGGTCCAGCTGGTGGGTGCTGGTCCTCGCCGCCCCCGCCGCCTTCCTGTTCGGCCAGCTGGGCTTCCTCGCCCACGAGGCGACCCATAACCAGATCCTCAGGACCTCCCGCCAGAACCACGTCCTCGGCCTCTTCCTCTTCGACCTCTGCCTCGGCGGCAGCGCCGGCTGGTGGGCCGAGAAGCACAACCTCCACCACGCCCAGCCCAACCGGCTGGGCGTCGACCCGGACATCGACGGCGGCCCGATCGCGGTCAGCCCCTGCCAGCTCCCCCAGATCACCGGCGTGAGCCGGGTGATCACCCGCCACCAGGCGTCGGCGATCTGGGGGCTGCTCACCGTGGAGGCGGTGCTGATCCGGCTCCAGACCGCCGGCTACATGCTGCGGCGCTCGGGGCGCAACGCGACCGTCGAGGCGGTCCTGCTGCTGACCCACGCCGCCGCCTACGCCGCGGCCCTGATCCTCGTCCTCGGGGTGGGCCGGGGCCTGCTCTTCGCCCTCGTCCACCAGCTGCTGCTCGGCCTCTACCTCGGCCTCGCCTTCCTCCCCAACCACACCGGCATGACCCTGCTGGAGAAGGACGAGGAGATGGACTTCCTCCGCCGCCAGGTGCTCACCTCCCGCAACCTCACCGCCAACCCGATCACCGACTACCTCACCGGGGTGCTCAGCTGCCAGATCGAGCACCACCTCTTCCCGACGATGCCGCGCTCCCAGCTCCGGCGGGCCGCGCCGGTGGTGCGCGGGTTCTGCGAGGCGCGGGGCATCGCCTACCACGAGACCGGTGCCCTCAGGGCCTACGCCGACATCTATCGCCACCTCCGGCTGATCGCGTCACCGCTGCGCGGCAGGGAGGCGCGGGCGTCTCGGAACGCCCCCATGCCAGGCGACGATGTGGTGAAGCCCGGTCAGATGGCGGCCGGATCTGTCACCGTGGACATGTCTCCTCCCCCCGGATACGAGGAAAGCACTGTGGACTACGGACTCAAGCTCGTCAAGGTCGGCGGAGAGACGCGCTGGGCGCTCCACGACGGCCGGAAGGTCGTCGGCAAGCTCTTCGAGACCTACGGCCAGGCCGCCGCGGAGCGGACCAGGGTGCAGGGCCGCGAGCAGGCGGCGGCCAAGCTCGAGGCACGGGCCGAGTAGCCGTCGGTCTCTAGGCGCTGCTCCCCGCCGGTGTCGCCACCGGCGCGGCGGCGGTGCCGGCGCCGCGGATGAGGTCGGCCGCCTTCTCCGCGATGGCGATGGTGGGGGCGTTGGTGTTGCCCCGCACGATCGTCGGCATGATCGAGGCGTCCACCACCCGGAGCCCGTCCACCCCGTGCACCCGCAGCTCCGAGCTGACGACGGCGCCGGGGTCGGATCCCATCCTGCAGGTCCCGGCGGGGTGGTAGTTGGTGAGGGTGCACCGGGCCAGGAAGGCGCGCACATCCCGGTCGGACAGCGAGTCCGGCACCTGGTACGGGCTCTCGCAGTAGCGGTCGAGCTCCGGCCGCCCGCCGATCTCCATCAGCAGGCGGATGCCGTCGCTCATGCTGCGCATGTCGTTCGGCTCGGTGAAGTAGTTGTGCCGGATCACCGGCTTGGCGGTGGGATCCGCCGAGGCGAGCACCACCTCGCCGCGGCTGTCGGGCTTCAGGATGCAGGTGACGATCGTGAACCCGTGGTCGGGTGGCGCCGTCAGCCCCTCGTCGAGGTACATCACCGGGGCGGCGAGCAGCTGGATGTCGGGCGCCGGCATGCCCGCCTGGGTGCGGTGGAAACCACCCGCCTCGGCGATGTTCGAGGTCAGCGGCCCGGTGCCGCTCTCGACGAAGGCCTGCAGGTTCTCGGCGGTGGCGGCGGTGAGCAGCGAGACCGGCTCGGAGGTGGTCCACACCGCCCCGCAGAGGGGGTGGTCCTGGAGGTTCCGGCCGACCCCGGGGAGGTCGGCGACCACCGGGATCTGCAGGCGGCCCAGCGCCTCGGCGGGCCCGATGCCGGACAGCATCAGCAGCTGCGGCGAGTTGTAGGCGCCGCCCGCGAGGATCACCTCGCGGCTGGCCCGGAACTCGAGGGTCTCGCCGAGCCGGCGGCCGGTGACGCCGGTGGCGCGGCCGCCCTCGACGAGCACGCGGTGGACCTGGACCCAGGTCTCGACGGTGAGGTTCGGCCGTCCCATCGCCGGGTGCAGGTAGCCGATCGCGGCGCTGCAGCGGCGGCCGTCCCGCTGGGTCACCTGGTGGAGGCCGACGCCGTCCTGCTCGGCGCCGTTGAAGTCGTCGTTCAGGGCCAGCCCGGCCCCCTGGGCGGCCTCGAGGAAGGCCGGCATCATCACGTTCCGGGAGCGGCCGTCGGACACCGCCAGCGGCCCGCCCACGCCGTGGTACTCGGAGGCGCCGCGCTCGTTGTCCTCCGCCCTCCGGAAGTAGGGGAGGATGCCGTCGTACCCCCAGCCGGCGTTGCCGAGCTCCTCCCACTCGTCGTAGTCGACCCGGTTTCCGCGCATGTAGATCATCGCGTTGCACGACGAGCAGCCGCCCAGGGTCCGGCCCCGGGGGAGGTAGATGCGGCGGCCGTTGCAGAGCGGCTCGGGGGCGCTCGAGTAGTCCCAGTCGAGCGCAGTCTTGAACAGGCCGCCGAAGGCCACGGGGACGTGGATGCTGTCGAGGGTGTCGGGTCCACCGGCCTCGACCACCAGGACGCTGACGTCCGGGTCCTCGCTCAGCCGCGACGCCAGCACGCAGCCGGCCGACCCCGCCCCCACGATGATGTAGTCGTACACGGTCATCTCCTCTCCTCTCCTGGTGCCGGGATCGTGATCAGCCGGCGTGCGCGGGCACGGGCGAGCCGATGAAGTCGAGGACCAGACGGTTCACCTCGTCGGGCCTCTCCAGCTGCATGAAGTGCCCGCAGTCCTCGAGCACCTCGACCCGGCACTCGGCGGTGCAGTAGGCGGCGCCCTCGTGGAAGTGCTCGGGGATGAAGAGGCCGTCGTCGGCACCGGCCATGAACAGCGCCGGGGCGCCGAGGTTCTCGCCGGTGGTCGCCATCTGGGCCTCGATGAGGTCGTCCGACTGGCGGGTGCCGTCGACGGTGCATCGGTAGTAGCCGACCGCCGCCTCGAACACCTCGGGGCGCGACAGCATGGCGCGGATCCGGGCCATGTCGTCGGGGTCGATCGCCAGCCCCGGTGACCAGTCGCGCCAGATGTTCTCGATGGCGGCGCAGTCGTCCCCGCTGAACGACATCTCGTAGATGCCGGGCAGCTGGAGGTACCACATGTACCAGGAGCGCTTCATCTGCTCCCAGTCGGTGATCAGCTTCTGGAACGCGAGCGCGTTCTGCGGGACCGCCATGCAGACCACCTTCGCCATCCGCTCGGGAGCGAGGATGCCGGCGCCGCAGGAGGCGACCGATCCCCAATCGTGACCGATGATCACCGAGCGCTGATCGCCGCCGAGGGCGTCGAGCAGCGCCAGGGCGTCCAGCGCCAGGGTGGCGCACTGGTACTGGTTGTCGGGGGCGAGGCCGGTGGGGTGGTAGCCGCGCATCCACGGCGCCACCGCGTGCCAGCCGGCGGCGGCGAGGGCGGGGAGCATGTGCCGGAAGGTGGGCGCGTGGTCGGGGAAGCCGTGCAGGCAGAGCGCGAGCGGACCTCCCTTCGGCCCCGCGTCGATGTAGGCGAAGTCGATCCCGTTGGCGTGGACGCGTCCCGTCGGCTCCATGTCTGCTCACCCCCTGAGTGATCTGCTGTCGATGTCGTCGTCGTGGCGCGGGATGGTGCCCCGCAGGGTGGTGCCGCCGTCCTGGTTGCGCACCAGGTCGAGCTCGCCGCCGACCCGCTCCAGCCGCCGCCGGAGCGATGCGATGCCGTAGTGGCGGCCGTCGCGGGGCAGGTCGCAGGGCACGATGTCGTCGGGCAGCCCGCAGCCGTCGTCCTGGACGAGCACGTCGGTGCCCTCCGGGCCGTGGTGCAGGGTGACCAGCACGCTGGTGGCGCCGGCGTGCCGGGCGGCGTTGTGCAGCCCCTCGCGCACCACCGCCAGCAGCGCCGCCTCCTGCTGCGCGCTCAGCGCCACCGGCGGCCCGATCACGGCGAGGTCGGCGGGCAGCCCGGTGCAGTCGGAGAAACAGCCCACGTCGACCCCGATCGCGGCCGCCAGCCCGTCCCCGGCGCGCGCCGGGGCGAGGGCGTGCAGCGCCTCGCGCAGCGACGAGGCGGCGCGCGAGGCCTGGGCCTCGACCAGCTCGAGCTGCGCGGCGAGGTCCTCGGCGGCGGGATCCAGCCCGGCCCGCGCCCGGTGGGCGGCGGCCCCGATGCCGAAGAGCAGCGGGGCGACGTGGTCGTGGAGGTCTCGGGAGATCCGCTGCCGCTCGGCCTCGACGCCGAGCCGCTGGGCGCGCTCGGCGTGGAGGGCGGCGCCGAGGGCCGGGCCGGCGGTGGCGGCGAGCTCGCGGGTCACCGCGGCGACCCGGTCGCCGAGGTGGCCGGCGGAGCGGTTCACGGAGTAGAGGACGCCGATCACCTGCTCGCGGAAGCGCAGCGGCACGCAGACGATGGCGTGGACGCCCTCGCCCCGCACCACCCGGTCGATCAGATCCTCGGAGACCTCGGGCTCGGTGCCGAGGTCGGCGACCGCCACCGGCCTGCCCGAGCGCAGCACCCGGCCGCCGGCGCCGTCGCCGGCGCGCACCCGGAGGCCGCGCACCTCCGCGGTGCGCACCCGCCAGGCGCCGCGCATCACCAGCAGCTCCGGCTCCTCGCGGATCGCCATCGCGGTGGCGTCGGTGGCGGTGATCGCCCCCAGCGCACGCGCGGTCCGGGTGGCGATCACCGCGGCGTCGAGCAGTCCGACGATGCGCCGAGAGGCCCGCGACAGCCGCACCATGTCGTCGATCGCCAGCCCGGCGCGGTCCTCGACGGCGCTGCGGCGGCCCACCAGCTACAGCAGACCGGGGAGGGGCCACTCCTCCCGGTCGTCCGGGAGCGGCTCGGCGGCGGGGTCGAGCGGCGGTGGCTCGAGCAGGCTCAGCAGCTCCATCCAGCCGCTGAACGGCATCGCGTGGACCGCGCCCCCCCGCCGGAGCAGGCCCTCGACGCGGTTGTCCGCGGTCCGCCGCAGATCGATGACGTAGCGCACCGCCGACCTCGTCATCCGGGTTCGTCCGACGCCGCGATCGTAGGCGGGCGGCGGCCGGGTGACGACACGGGGGTCCGTAGTTCACTGCGGCGCCACGGTCGCGCCCGACCCACGGAAACCGGTGGGCGTCAGCTCTGGATGAGCCGCGCCGCCAGCTGGCTCCTCGAGCCCACCCCGAGCTTCGAGTAGATGTTCTTCAGGTGGTACTCGACGGTGTTGACGCTGACCACCAGCTGGGCGGCGACCTCCCGGTTGCTCAGCCCCTGCGCCACCCGGCGGGCGACCGCGAGCTCCTGGGGGGTGAGGCTCGCCCGCACCCCGGCGCCGCCCGAGGCGCTGACCACCCCGGCCACGGCGAGCTCGCGGTCGACGGCCTCGAGGTAGGGCCGGGCGCCGAGCTGGAGGAAGCGCTCCCGGGCCGCCCTCAGGTGTGCCACCGCCGCCGCCCGCTTGCCGGCGCGGCGGAGGAAGCGGCCGTGGGCGGCCTCCAGCCGGGCCCGGTCGAAGGGGATGGACACCGCCTCGGCGTGGCCGTGGCCGGCGTGGAAGGCGGCGGTCGCGGCATCGCCGCGCCGGCGCGCCGCCTCGAGGTTGCCCCGCACCCGGGCGGCGTTGACCAGCGCCGAGCGCCGCCCGCGGGCCGCCGCCCGTTCCTCGAAGGGCACCAGCACCGCCTCGGCCTCGTCGAGGCGGCGCAGCCCGATCAGCGCCTCGGCGAGCAGCTCCTGCCAAGGCCACCGGCCGCCGGGCTCGTCGATGCCCTCGCGGTCGGGCATGTCCCGGATCGGCAGCAGGGCCTCGACCACCGCCGCGTGGTCGGCGCCGGCGGCGGCGATCTGGGCACGGGCGATGCCGACGTCGGCGACGCTGTTGTCGTCATCGATCATCCGCGCGTACCGCGCCGCGGCGTCGGCGTGGGCGTGGGCGGCGGCGGAGTCGCCGCGGCCGGCGAGGGGCGCGGCGGCGGTGGCGTGGGTCCAGCTCAGCGTCCAGACGTGGTCGGCGTCCTCGCACAGCGAGGTGGCCAGGGTGGCATGGGCGATGGCGTCGTCCCACGCCCCGAGCCGGTACTCGACCGCCCCGAGGAAGCAGATGCTCGCGAACTGCATCATGAAGGGGCCCCAGCGTGCCGCCGCCGGCGCCAGCGCGGTGAAGTCCTCGCAGGCGCCGGCGAGGTCGTCGGTCATGAAGCGCATCAGGCCGCGCGCGTACATCGGCTGGACGTCGTCGGCGCCGAGGTCGCGCGGTGACCGGGGGAGGAAGGCGATCTCGCTCAGCCCCTCCTCGGACCGGCCGGCGTAGGCGAGCCCGTAGGCGAGGGTGTACCAGGGCGCGAGCTGCTGGCTCGTGCCCGCCGCCGCGGCCAGGGCGCGGCGCGCCCAGGTGACCAGCTGCGGGCCCCGCGAGCGCCGCACCAGCACCAGGGCGACGTCGGAGGCGATCTTGCTGGCGAGCTGCCGGTCGCCGCCGGAGTCGCGCGCCTCCCAGGCGGCGAGGAGCAGCTTCTCGCCCTCGACCGGGCGGCCGGAGTGGAAGGCGAGGCGTCCCAGCAGGTAGCGCGGGTAGGGGCCGTCCGCACAGCCGCGGACCTCTCCCGCGAAGGCCGCGGCGCGGGCCACCTCGCCGCCGACGAGCAGGAGGTCGACGCTCTCGAGCAGGCGCCGCTCGCGTCCCTCGCCGGGCGGGCTGAGCCGGCTCGCCCGCAGCATCGCCGCCGCCGCCCGGGGGGTGGCACCCCGGCCCGCCTCCCGCCGCGCGTAGTCGGCGAGGTCGCCGGCGAGCACCTCGTCCTCCTCGAACGCGGCCGCGCTCCGGTGGAACAGCGACGCCGACTCCTCGCCGATCAGCTCGGCGGCGCGGAGGTGCAGCGCCGCCCGCCGCGCCGGCCCGATGTCGTGGTAGACGGCCGCCCGGGTCAGCGCATGGGGGAAGGCGACGGCGTGCTCGCTCTCGAGGTTGCGCGGCTCCAGCAGCCGGGCCGCCATCGCGCCCTCGAGCGCGGTCAGCGGCTCGTCGACCCCGCCGAGGCGCTGGGCGAGGGCGAGCGGGCACTGCAGGCCGAGCACCGAGGCGGCGACCACCAGCCGGCACACGTCCGGGGAGCAGCCGGCCAGCCGGCTGAGCACCTGCACGCTGAACGAGCGCGGCGAGGGGAGGGGCGCGTCGGAGGCGCGGAGCAGCCGCTCCAGGGGCAGCTCCTCGAGCAGCGCGCGGACGTGGAGCGGGTTGCCGCCGGAGTGGTCGCGGAGCTGCTCGGCGAGCTCCACCGGCAGGTTGCCGGCGATGACGCCGCTGGCCAGCTCCTGGAGCTCGGTGGCGTCGAGGCCGCGCAGCCGCAGGTGGACGCCGCGCTCGCCGGTGAAGAGCCGGCGCAGCCCCTCGGGGAGGCGGGCATCCTCGTCGCGGATGGCGACGACGGCGAGGACGCGGTCGGCCTGGAGCCGCCGCAGCGCGAAGAGCAGGGCGAGCAGCGAGGGCAGGTCGGCCCACTGGGCGTCGTCCACGACCACCGCCACCGGGCCGTCCGCCTGGAGACGGCCGAGCAGGTCGACCAGCGCGGCGCCGATCGTGAACGCCTCCGGGCTCTGGGAGGACGTCTGGCCGAGCGAGGCGAGCTCGTCCGGCAGCGGCACCCGGGCGGAGCGGGCCAGCTGCTCGGCGACTCCGTAGGGCAGCAGGTGCTCCTCGTGCTCGCCGCCGGCGCGGAGCACGCGCACCCCGGTGGCGCCGGCGAGGAAGCGCTGCAGCAGGGTGGTCTTGCCCATCCCCGGAGCCCCCTCGACGAGCACGAAGCAGGGGCTGCCCCCGTCCGCCTCCTCCAGCGCCACGCGCAGCAGGCCGAGCTCATCCAGCCGCCCGACGAAGGCCTCCGCCCGCAGCCAGCGCCCCTCCCGCGTCCCGGTGGTCCCGGTGCTCACCGGCCAACGGTAGCATCGGCCGCAGCGACGCCGAGATCGGCCTCGGGGGGAGAGCCGGGGCGGCCCACGGGTTTCCGTGAGCCGGGCCGCCGCCCGTCCCGGCGGTGACTACGGACGCCGGTGTCGCCATCGGGCGCATCCCTTCGTAGGATCGCCGCGTCCGGATGCCACGGGGAGTCGGTGTGATGATCAACACGGTCGAGGCCCACCAGCGAGTCAAGGACCTGGAGTGGTCGCCGTCGTACACGGTCCCCCGCGATCGCTACCCCACCAAGTACCGGATCCCCCCCAGGACCAAGGACCCGTTCCGCACCCTGATCCGCGACTACTGCTCGATGGAGCAGGAGAAGGACGACCGCCAGTACGGCTCGCTCGAGGACGTCCTCGCCCGCACCGACGCCCCGCAGCACACCGAGCGCCGCTGGCTGGAGATCCTCAAGGCGGTGCTGCCGATGGTCAACTTCGCCGAGTACGCGGCGATGAAGAGCTGCGCCCAGCTGGTCGACACCGTGTCCAACCAGGAGCTGCGCCAGGGCTACCAGGCCCAGATGATCGACGAGGTCCGGCACACCCATCAGGAGATGTACCTGAGCCGCTACTTCGCCAAGCGCGCCCCCGACCCCGAGGGCTTCGCCCAGGGGCAGCGCTTCAAGGGCCAGAACATCTTCGGCCGGGCCTCGCGCAGCGCCTTCGAGACGTTCTTCATGGGCGACCCGATCGAGGGGGTGATGAACCTCCAGGTGGTCACCGAGACCGCGTACACCAACCCGCTCTTCGTGGCCATGACCGAGATGGCCGCGGCCCAGGGCGACCAGGTCACCCCCGGCGTCTTCCTCAGCATCCAGTCGGACGAGGCCCGGCACATGGCCAACGGCTACAGCACCCTGGCCGCGGTCATCTCCGACGCCGCCAACCACGAGTACCTCCAGGACGACTTCGACCGCGGTTTCTGGCGGCAGCACAACTTCCTCGACACCTTCCTCGGCGCCGTCTACGACTACTCGCAGGTGCAGCGCGGCGCCAGCTACCACGAGCGCTGGCGGGAGTGGGTCGGCGAGGACTGGGCGGGCTCGTTCATCGCCAAGCTCGAGCCCTTCGGGCTGCGGGCGCCGAGCGATTTCGCCCTCGCCGAGCAGCGGGTGCCCTGGATGTCCCACAGCATGTTCATGGTCGCGGTGGGCGGCTGGCCGCTGATGTACTGGCGGCAGTCGCCGCTCACCGACGCCGACATGGAGTGGTTCGAGGAGAAGTACCCGGGCTGGTACGACAACTACGGGTGGTTCTACGAGGGCATGCGCGAGATGCAGGAGCCCGGATCGGGCAACCCCTTCCTGCTCTTCCCGGAGATGCCGCCGGTCTGCCGGGTCTGCCAGCTGCCGTGCATCCTGCCCCGCCTCGACATCAACGACCTCCGCATCAGGGAGCACGCCGGGCGGCGCCACGCCTTCTGCTCGGCGCCGTGCGAGCGGTTCTTCGACCAGGAGCCGCTGCGCTATCTCGGCTACCGGAGCTTCTGGGAGATCTGGGACGGCACCGGGCTCGACGAGTACATCGTGAAGCAGGGGATGCTGCGGGCCGACGGGAAGACCCTCATCCCCCAGCCGCACCTCTCCGACGACCCGAGGATGATGTGGACGCTCGACGACATCCGGGCGCTCGACTACGAGATCCGCGACCCGCTGCAGAACCCCGACTCCATCTATCTCATCTAGGCGAGGATTGGCGGATGGCGGACGCGAGGCCGGCGGTCGAGCCGGAGGCGGCGAACCCGGCCGACCGGGAGGACTGGCGCGGCCTGCTGGTGGAGATGATCCGGGCGCGCCACTGGTCGACGCGCCTCTTCAACCTGCAGCGTCAGGGCAGGATCGGCACCACCGCGCCGATCGACGGCGAGGAGGCGGCCGTGGTGGGGTCGGCGGCGGCGATGGACCCGGCCACCGACTGGGCGGTGCCCCAGTACCGCGAGCCGGTCGGCCTCGGCCGCTTCGGCGACGCGGTGCTCCTCCACACCCTCCTGTACCACTCCGGCCACCCCGACGCGGGCGGCTACCCGGCCGACGTGCGGGTGTTCCCCACCCAGATCTCGATCGCCGCCCAGATCCCCCACGCGGTCGGGCTGGCCTGGGGGATGCGGCTGCGCGAGGAGCCCGGCGTGGTGCTCTGCTACTTCGGCGACGGCGCCACCTCCGAGGGCGACTTCTACGAGGCCGCCAACCTCGCCGGGGTGGTGCGGGCGCCGGTGATCCTGCTCTGCGTCAACAACGGCTGGGCGATCTCCACGCCGGTGCGCGAGCAGACCGCCGCCGGCTCGGTGGCGGCGAAGGCCGTCGCGGTGGGCATCGCCGGCGAGCGGGTCGATGGCAACGACGTGCTCGCCGTGCGGGCGGCGACGGCGGCGGCGCGGAGGCGGGCGGCCGCGGGCGAGGGCCCAACCCTCATCGAGGCGGTCACCTACCGGATGGGGCCGCACACCACCGCCGACGACCCCACCCGCTACGTGCCCGCCGAGGAGCTCGAGAGCTGGCGCGCCCGCGACCCGATCGCCGGTTTCCGCCGCCATCTCGAGGAGGCCGGGGCCTGGGACGCCGACCGGCAGCGGGCCGCCGAGGAGGAGGCCGACCGCCGCTTCGACGCCGCCCTCGCCGCCGCCGAGGCGACCCCGCTCCGCACCGACTGCTTCATCGACTCCGCCTATGCATGGCCGACCCCCGAGCTGGAGCGCCAGCGGCGCACCATCCAGGACGCCGCCACCGGGGAGGGCCGCTGATGCCGGTGATGACGATGCTGGAGGCGATCCGGCACACCCTCCACGAGGAGATGGCGCGCGACCCTCGGATGATGGTGCTGGGCCAGGACGTCGCCGCCCTGGGCGGCGTCTTCCGCGCCACCGAGGGGCTGCGCGACCGCTTCGGCGCCGGCCGGGTCGTGGACATGCCGCTCGCCGAGGCGGTGATCGTCGGCGCCAGCCTGGGCCTGGCCTGGTCGGGGATGGTGCCGGTGGCGGAGATCCAGTTCCTCGGCTTCACCCAGCAGGCCTTCCACCAGGTGGCCGGGCAGCTGGCCCGGATCCGCGCCCGCACCGGCGGGATGCGCGGCTGCCAGGCGACCATCCGCGCCCCCTTCGGCGGCGGGGTGCGCGCCCCCGAGCTCCACTCCGACTCGCTGGAGGCGCAGTTCGCCCAGTGCCCGGGGTTGAAGATCGTCGCCCCGGCCTCGGCGGCCGACGCCAGGGGGCTGCTCGCCACCGCGATCCGCGACCCCGACCCGGTGCTCTACCTCGAGCCGCTCCGCGGCTACCGCGCCATCAAGGACGAGGTGCCGGAGGGCGAGCACACCGTGCCCTTCGGGCAGGCGCGCGAGGTGCGGCCCGGTGACGACTGCGTGATCATCGCCTGGAGCGCGATGGTGCAGACCTGCGTCCGTGCCGCCGCCGAGGTGGAGGCGGCGACCGGGGCCTCGATCGGGGTGCTCGATCTCCGCACCCTGGTGCCCCTCGACGTCGAGAGCATCGTCGCCGCCGCCCAGCGGGCGGGCAGGGTGGTGGTCGCCCAGGAGGCGCCGCCGACCGCGGGCTTCGCGTCCGAGGTGGTGACGGTGGTGCAGGAGAACGCCTTCTACTCGCTGGAGGCGCCGGTGGCGCGGGTCAGCGGCTTCGACACCCCCTACCCGCCGGGGATGCTCGAGGAGCACTGGCTGCCGGGCAGCCGCCGGGTCGCCGCCGCGGTGCGGCGCACCCTCGAGGCCCGGGCGTGAGCACGGTCGAGTTCCGGCTCCCCGACCTCGGGGAGGGGCTGGAGGGTGCGGAGATCGTGAGCTGGCTGGTCGAGGAGGGCGCCACCGTCGCCCGCGACCAGCCGCTGGTCGCGGTGTCCACCGACAAGGCGGTGGTCGAGCTGCCCTCGCCGGTCGCGGGCCGGCTCGGCGCCCGCCGGGGCGTCGAGGGCGAGCTCATCCGCGTCGGCGAGGTGATCGCGGTGATCGAGGCGGTGGCCGCACCGGCGGCGGCGGACAACGGCGTGCCCGCGCGCCCCGCCGCGACCGCCGCGGCCGTCGCGACCGCCACGACCACCGCCGCCCCCGGCCGGCCCCGCGCCGCGCCGGTGGTGCGCCGCCTCGCGGTCGAGCTGGGCGTGGCCCTGGAGTCGGTGGCCGCCAGCGGGCCCGAGGGCCGCGTCCTCGCCGACGACGTCCGCCGCGCCGCCGCCCGGGGCGCCGGGCCGCCGGCCCCGCCGCCGGCTCCGCTCGCCTCCCCGCCGCCGCCACCGCGGCCCGCCGCCACCGGGCTCGGCCAGGCCGCCCCCGGCCGGCACCGGCTCACCGGGGTGCGGCGGCGCACCGCCGAGGTGATGGCCGCCGCGTGGTCGACGATCCCCCACATCGCGAACATGGACGAGGTCGACGCCACCGAGCTGCTGGAGGCGCGCACCCGGCTGCGCCGCGCCGCCGGCGCCGGCGCCGGCGCCGAGCTGATCGGCATCGTCCCCCTGCTGGTGATGGCGGCGGTGCGCACCCTGCGTCGCTTCCCGCTGGTCAACTCCACCCTCGACGCCGCCGCCACCGAGGTCGAGGTGCACGCCGACGTCCACATCGGGCTGGCGGTCGCGACCGCCGACGGCCTGGTCGTGCCCGTCATCCATCACGCCGACCGCCGCGACCTGCTCGACCTCGCCACCGAGGTCGAGCGCCTCGCCGCCGCGGCGCGTGGCCGCACCCTGCGCCGCGAGGAGCTCACCGGCGGCACCTTCACGATCAGCAACTACGGCAGCCTCGGCGGCGCGCGGTTCTCGATCCCGATCATCCGGCCCCCGGAGGTGGCCATCCTCGGCTTCGGCAGCATCGCCCCCCGGCCGCTGGTGGTCGACGGCGAGGTGGTGGCGCGGCCGGTGCTGCCCTTCTCGGTGACCGTCGACCACCGCGTCCTCGACGGCGACGTGGTGTGCGCGTTCAGCGCCGCCCTCGCCGCGACCCTCACCAACCCCATCAGCCTCCTCCTGTAGGCGCGATCGTGGTCGTCGGCGAGGTCTCCACGTTCACCGAGGTGCTGGTCGTCGGCGGCGGCCCGGGCGGATACGGCGCGGCGCAGCGAGCGGCGTCGCTGGGGCGCAGCGTCGTGCTCGTCGAGCGCGACCGGCTCGGCGGCGTCTGCCTCAACGCCGGCTGCATCCCCTCCAAGGCGCTCATCCAGGTCGCCCACGCCTGCGCCCTGGCCGGCACCGCCAGCCGCTGGGGCGTCGATCTTTCAGCCAGGGTCGACATGAACCGGGTGCAGGACTGGATGGCGTCGGTGGTCGGCGGGCTGCGTGCGGACGTCGATGCGCAGATGCGCCGGGCCGGGGTCACCGTGCTCTCGGGCACGGCGCGCTTCACCTCACCCCACCGGGTGGTGGTCGCCACCCCCACCGCCACCCAGCACATCGAGTTCGACCACGCCATCGTCGCCACCGGGTCGCGGCCGGTGGCGCTGGCGTCGCTCCCCGTCGACCACCACCGGGTGCTCGACTCCACCGACGCGCTGGGGCTGCGCGAGATGCCGCCGCGGCTGGCGGTGGTCGGCGGCGGCTACATCGGCCTGGAGCTGGGCTGCGCGTTCCAGCGGCTGGGCAGCGCGGTGACCGTGGTCGAGGTGGCCGACCGCCTGCTCCCCACCATGCACTCCGGCCTCGGCCGGGCGCTGGAGCGGCGGCTCACCGCGCAGGGGCTGGAGGTGATGCTCGGCACCCGGGCGCTCGAGGACGACGGCACCGCGCTGCGGGTGCAGGGGCCACGCGGCGAGTCGCGCATCGAGGCCGACGCGGTGATCGTCGCCGTCGGCCGCCGCCCCAACACCGACGACCTCGGCCTCGAGCGGGCGGGCGTGACCTGCGATCCGGCGGGGCTGGTCGGCGTCGACCGGGCCCGCCGGGCGGCGGCGACGGTGCTCGCCATCGGCGACGTCACCGCCGGGCCGGGGCTGGCGCACAAGGCGTCGGCCGAGGCCGAGGTCGCCGGCGCCGTCGCCGCCGGACGGCGCGCCGAGTTCGACCCCGCGTGCATCCCCCAGGTGGTGTTCACCGACCCCCAGGTCGCCTCGGCCGGGCTCACCGCCGCCGAGGCCGAGCAGGCCGGGGCCGCCGTCGAGACCCGGCGCCTGCCCCTCACCGCGTCGGCGCGCGCGGTGATGAGCGGCGAGACCGCGGGGATGGTCGAGCTGGTCGCCGAGCGCGGCAGCGGTCTGCTGCTCGGGGTGCACCTGGTCGGCCCGGAGGCGGCGGAGCTGATCGCCGAGGCGGCGCTCGCGATCGAGATGGGCGCCACCGTCGACGACCTCGCGCTCACCGTCCACCCCCACCCCACGCTGTCGGAGTCGATCGCCCAGGCGGCGCGCGCCGGCGTCCACCCCACCGCGATGTGAACCCGATGAGGAGCAGGGACATGGCGACGAGCGCCGCGGTGGCCGAGCTGAGGGAGCGTCTCGGAACCCGCCTCACCACCTCCGACACCGAGCTCCAGGCGCACGGCCGCGACGAGTCGTACCACCGGCCGGTGGCTCCGGAGGCGGTCGCCTACCCGGAGAGCACCGAGGAGGTGGCGACGGTGGTGCGCACCTGCCACGCCCACGGCGTCCCGATGGTGCCGTACGGCATCGGCACCAGCCTCGAGGGCAACATCGCCGCGCTCCGCGGCGGGGTCAGCATCGACCTGTCCCACCTCAACCGCATCGTCACGGTGCGTCCCGACGACCTCGACGTGACCGTGCAGGCGGGCGTGACCCGCCGCCAGCTCAACGACGTGCTCCAGCCGCAGGGGTTCTTCTTCCCCGTCGACCCGGGCGCGGACGCGACCCTCGGCGGGATGGCCTCGACCGGCGCCTCGGGGACCACCACGGTGCGCTACGGCACGATGCGGGAGAACGTGCTCAGCCTCACCGTGGTGCTCGCCGACGGCCGGGTGGTGCGCACCGCGCGGCGCGCCCGCAAGTCCTCCGCGGGCTACGACCTCACCCGCCTCTTCGTCGGCTCGGAGGGGACCCTGGGGGTGATCACCGAGCTCACCCTGCGGATGTACGGCACCCCGGAGGCGATCTCCGCGGTGGTCTGCAGCTTCCCCACGGTCGAGGCGGCGGTGCAGACGGTGATCCGGACCATCCAGATCGGCATCCCCGTCGCCCGGGCCGAGCTGCTCGACGCCGTCGCCGTCGACGCCGTCAACCGTCACAGCGGTCTCGACCACGCCGTCGGACCCACCCTCTTCCTCGAGTTCCACGGCAGCCCCGCCGGGGTGCGCGAGCAGGCCGCCGCGGTGGCCGAGATCGGTGCCGAGCACGCCGCCGGCGAGACCCGCACCGCCACTCGCGCGGAGGACCGCAACCGGCTCTGGCGGGCCCGCCACGAGGCCCTGTACGCGCTGCTCGCGCTCCGCCCCGGGTCGCGCGGGGTGATCACCGACGTCTGCGTGCCCATCTCCGGCCTCGCCGCCTGCATCGCCGAGACCCGGGCCGACCTCGAGGCCTCGACCCTGCTCGCGTCGATCGTCGGCCACGTCGGCGACGGCAACTTCCACACCGTGTTCGTCGTCGACCCCGGCGGCGACGCCGAGATCGAGGAGGCGCGCAACCTCAACCGCCGGATGGTGGAGCGCGCCCTGGCGGCGGGCGGCACCTGCACCGGAGAGCACGGCATCGGCCACGGCAAGCGCGAGTTCCTCCGCGCCGAGCACGGCACCGGCGTCGACGTCATGCTCGCCATCAAGCAGGCCCTCGACCCTCTGAACCTGATGAATCCGGGGAAGGTGGTCGGCCCCGACGAGGGCTGACCGGGGCCCGGTGTCGCGGACCCGCGGCGGGTCGGTCCCGACAGCGACGGACGTGTCAAGGGACGTGAGCTCCGTGTCACCGGACGGTGACGGGGGTGGGCGGACACGCCCCCAGGTCCCTTCGACGCCGATATCCGGCATAGGGTGTCGCCAGAAGGCGCGGACCGGTGCTGGAGTGCCGGATCACACACCCGTACAGGTGGCGGTGAGCTGGCGCCCGGACCGAGAGGAAACCATGATCAGACGGAAATTGACGATGGCGGGTGTCGCCCTGCTGGCGGTCGGAGTCGGCGGCCTCGTGGTGCCGACGCGGGTGCACGCGGCGGTCGGTCCGGTGGCGCACATCTTGCTCTCGATCGATCCGACGCACCTGTCGGTGGACCCGCTCAGCGGCAGCAACATCGCCGGATACAGTGTGACCGCGACCGATGCCGGTGGCGCCGGTGTGGCTGCCGCCACCATCGTCCTGCACAGCAGCGTCGCGAGCGGGCTGGGTGTCACCTTCGGCTCGGTGAGCGACGACGGGAACGGCGCCTACAGCGGAGGCCTCAGCTCCGGCACGAGCCCCGGGGCGGAGAACATCACGGCCACCAGCGGGGGAATCACCTCCAACACCGTCGTGCTGACCCAGTTCGGGCCGGCGACCACCATCGCGGTCACCCTCAGCCCAAGCTCCATCCCCGCGGATGGACAGGCCACCAGCGTCGCCACCGTCACCGTCCGCGACGCCGGGGGAAACGGCGTGTCCAACGAGAACATCAGCCTGAGCGGTGACGCCGCGCAGGCCGCGATCGGCACGGGGACGGACAACGGAGACGGCACCTACACCTTCGTGCTGACCGCGCCGACACATCAGGGCGTGGACGGCCTCACCGCCGACGACATCGTGAACAACGCGCCGACCATCAGCAGCCAGCTGGTGACCCTGACGGAGACCGAGTCCACCGTGGAGAAGTTCGTCCACAGCGCCTACTTCACCCTTCTCGGCCACGACGTGGACCCGGGCGGGCTGACCTACTGGGTCGACGCGATCAACAGCGGCACCCCGCGCACCGCGCTGGCGTCGGCCCTCGCCACCTCTCCCGCCTACCGGACCCGGGTCATCGGCGGCACCGGCGCCGACAGCTTCTACCAGTTCTACCTGGGCCGTCCCTCGGATCTCAGCGGCGTCGACTATTGGGTCGGCCAGATGGCGTCGGGCATGACCTTCGAGCAGGTCCGGCTCCGGTTCGTCGGCTCGCCCGAGTACTTCACCCATCACCAGAGCGATCCGTCGAAGACCATCGACGCGCTGTACACGGACGTGCTCGGAAGGTCCGACACCAACGATCCCGGCAAGGCCTACTGGATGGCCAACTTCAACGCCACCACCATCGCCGCCCAGTTCCTCTTCAGCCCGGAGGGACGCGCCCACCTGGTCGACGGCGACTACAACCTCATCCTCCGCCGGGCGGCCGATGCGCAGGGTCAGTCGTTCTGGACGGGCCGGCTGCTCAGCGGCGCCAGCGACGAGAACATCATCACCCTGATCCTCGGGTCCCAGGAGTACCTGGACAACGACCTCACCCACTGACCCTCCGGGTCGGGCAGGGGGCGGCACCTCGGTGGTGCCGCCCCCTTCGTGTGTCCCCCGCGGTCAGCCGCCCGCCCCGGCCGGGCCGGCTCCGAGCACCGCGGCGGTGAGCCAGCGGACGATGTCGGGGGCGAGCTCGGCGAGGGGACGATCGGGGCTCCGCTCCAGGCGGTCGCAGGCCAGCTCGCGCACCGCGTGGACGAAGCCGAGGTAGGCGCTCTCGGGCAGCGCGCCGAGCCGCGGGTCCTGCTCGCGCATCCACTCGTGGCGCTCCCGGAGCAGGGTGGCGAAGGTCGCGTACATCGCCGCCCTCCGGCGGCGCGCCTCCGGACCGGCGCCGCCGATCTCGACGAGGAAGGCGCGGGCGCAGGCGGGCTCGGCGTCGAGGGTCCCGAGGTAGGCGTCCAGGGTGTCGGCGATGAACCGAGGCCAGTCGCCGGCGGCGAGGGTCACCTCTGCCATCCGGGCGAGCAGCGCCCGGGCGAAGGCGTCGTAGGCGGCGAGGAAGCACTCCTCGCGGTCGCGGAAGTGCTCGTAGAAGCGGTTCGGGGCGACCCGCGCCCGGCGCGCCACCTCGGTGATCGTCAGCCCCGCGTAGCCTCGCTCGGCGACCACCGTGGTGACCGCGCCGAGCAGGCGGCGGCGCTGGGACGCGGCCACCTCGTCGCGGGTGAGGCGGTGGCGCCCGTGGGGGAGCGAATCGGCGGGGCCGAAGATCGAGCTCACTGGTTGACCCTCAGCCTATGGATAAGATAGCTTATCCCAATCCTCGGGGCTCGTGTCCACCACCACCGGAACGGGGGTCGAAGCCATGCTCGGGACGTCCTGGCGAGCCGGGCTCGCAGCCGCGGTGACGGCCGCCGCCGCACTGGTGGGAGGGCCGGTGGCCGCCGCCCCCGCCGCACCCGCCGCACCCGGGGGCACCCCGCCGCCGCCCGACCAGGACCCCTTCTACCGGCCCGCGGGCGCGATCGCCGGGCTGCCGCCGGGGACCATCCTCGGCTCCCGGCAGGTCACCGTCGCCGCTCTCGGGGTGCCGGTGCCGGTCGCCGCCTGGCAGCTGCTCCACACCTCGACCGACACCCGCGGCGCGGCCGAGGCGGCGGTCGCCACCGTCCTGCTCCCGGGGACGCCGGCACCGGCCGGCGGCCGTCCCCTGGTCTCGTACCAGGTCGCGGAGGACAGCCTGTCGACCGCCTGCGCCCCCTCCTACGAGATGCGGCTCGGCCGGGAGGCGGAGGAGCCGCTGATCGCCCAGGCACTGGCCCAGGGCTGGGCGGTGGTGGTCCCCGACTACGAGGGCCCGGGGTCGCAGTGGACCGCCGGCACCCAGGCCGGCCACGCCGTCCTCGACGCCATCCGCGCCGCCGAGCGCTTCGCCCCGGCGGGCCTCGCCGGAGCCGGGACGCCGGTCGGGCTCTGGGGCTACTCCGGGGGCGCCCAGGCCACCGCCTGGGCCACCGAGCTGCAGCCGGGCTACGCGCCCGAGCTGCGCATCGCCGGGGCGGCCGAGGGCGGGGTGCCCCCGGACATCGCCCAGGTCGCCCGCGCGATCGACGGCGGGCCAGCCTCCGGACTCTACTTCGGCGCCGCCGTGGGTCTCAGCCGCGCCTATCCCGAGATCGGAGCGCCGTCGTTCCTCAACGAGAAGGGGAGGGCCGCCTTCGCCCGGATCGGCGGCGAGTGCATCGACCAGTTCGCCCGCGAGTACGCGTTCCAGCGGCTGGAGGACTACACCACCGTCGGCGATCCGCTCGCGCTGCCGGCGGTGCAGCGGGTGGTCGCCGAGGACCGTCTCGGCCAGCGCACCCCGGCGGCGCCCCTCCACGTGTACCACGCCGCCCTGGACGAGCTCATCCCGGTCGCCGGGGTGCGCGCCCTGGTCGCCGGCTACTGCGCGGCCCACGTCGCCGTCGAGTATCGCGAGGACCTGCTCGGCGACCACGTCAGCCTGGCGGCGACCGGTGCCCCCGAGGCGGTCGCCTACCTCGCCGCCCGCTTCCAGGGCCTGCCCGCTCCCCGCACCTGCTGACCCCCGGTCGACGGACCCCGGGGCGGCCGTGATCTGATAACGCGCCATGGCCACACTCGACGAGATCACCTCCGGCGCCCTTCGCGGCTGGCTCGACGGTCCCTGCGGGGTCGAGATCACCAGCATCACCCGGTTCAACGTCCCCGGCGCGGAGGTGGCGCTGCGCAATCCCAAGCTGGACCCCGGCTTCCGCGAGACCCTGGAGGCGGTCACCGGGGACATGACCTTCCGCACCGAGGGCGAGCAGCGGGACGCCGACCATCGGCGGGTGCGCATCCGCATGATCAGCGGCGGCAGCGAACAGAAGCGGTGCGACGTGGTGAGCGCCGGCCGCGAGGCCGCCTACTCCCGCGACGGGCGGCGCTTCGGGAGGCTGCGCTCGTCCATCTCCCCGGCGGAGACCGAGCTGGCGATCCGCCCGCTGCTCGACCTCGAGCACGACCACGAGTGGGCGCCGACCCCCGAGGGGGCCCGCCGGGCGGTGCTCGGCCACGACGACGTCGCCGCCATCGTCGACCTCGAGCGCATCCTCGGCCCCCGCTCTCAGGCGGTCGCCGCGGCCACCGTCGAGGTGCGCTGCGACGAGGACCACGCCGAGCTGCTCCTCGAGCTGGTGATCGCCCCGACCGCCGAGGCGATCCAGGCGGCGGTCGAGGAGGTGGGCGAGACCCTCGAGGAGGAGGCGTCGGAGGGGGTGAGCTCGATCACCAGCACCCACGCGCGCTGGAGCCGGAGGGAGGTCGAGCCGATCGCCCTCCCCGAGCTCAGCCTCTCGATCCCGGAGATGGGCACCCTGCGCCACGTGTTCTCGCTGGTGCCCGCGAGCCGCACCGGGGGCCGCCGCCGCCGCTGAGCGACGGCGGCAGCCCTCCGCGCGACGGATCAGTCGACGAGCGCGGGCACCTTGTCGCTGCGCTCGGCGACGATGTCCTTCTGGACCGACTGCGGCACCGCCTGGTAGTGGTCGAACTCCATCGAGTACTGGGCGCGTCCCTGGGACATGCTGCGCAGCGGCGTGGAGTAGCCGAAGAGCTCGCTCAGCGGCACCAGCGCGGTGACCACCCGGGTGGCGCCGCGCAGCTCGCTGCCCTGGACCAGGCCGCGGCGGCTGGCGAGGTCGCCGACCACCGAGCCGAAGTAGTCGTCGGGGGTCACCACCTCGACCTTCATGATCGGCTCGAGGATGCACGGCTTCGCCCTGCGCATCCCGTCCTTGAAGCCCATCGAGCCGGCGATGCTGAAGGCCATCTCGTTGGAGTCGACGTCGTGGTACGAGCCGTCGACCAGGGTGACCTTGACGTCCACCACCGGGTAGGCGGCGAGCACGCCGGTGACCAGGGTGTTGGCGATGCCCTTGCCGACCGCGGGCACGTACTCCTTGGGGATGGTGCCGCCGACGATCCTGCTGACGAACTCGAAGCCCTTGCCCGGGTTGGGCTCGACCTCGAGCTCGACGTGACCGTACTGGCCGCGGCCGCCGGTCTGGCGGACGAACCGGCCGGTGCCGTGCGCCTGCTGGGTGATGGTCTCGCGGTAGGCGACCTGGGGCGCGCCGACGCTGACCTCGGCCTTGAACTCGCGGCGGAGACGGTCGACGATGATCTCGAGGTGGAGCTCGCCCATGCCGCTGATCACGACCTGGCCGGTCTCGTCGTCGGTGCGCGCACGGAAGGTGGGATCCTCCTCCATGAGCTTGCCGAGCGCGATCCCGAGCCGGTCCTGGTTGGCCTTGTCGACGGGCTCGACGGCCTGGCTGATGACCGGCTCGCTGACGCTGATCGACTGCAGCACCACCGGCGCGTCGTTCTCGCAGAGGGTGTCGCCGGTGATGGTGCGCTGCAGGCCGATGACCGCGCCGATGTCGCCCGCGCTCAGCTCCTCGACGTCCTCACGGGTGTTGGCGTGGAGCTTGACGATGCGGCCGATGCGCTCACGCTGGCCCTTGCTGCTGTTGAGGACATGGTTGCCCTTGCGCATGGTGCCGCTGTAGATGCGCACGAACGTGAGCCTGCCGACGAAGGGGTCGGTGACCACCTTGAACGCGAGCGCGGAGAGCGGCGCGCCGGGGTCGACGCTGCGCACCACGACCTCGTCGCTGTCGGGCAGGGTGCCGCGGATCTCGGGCCGGTCGAGCGGGCTCGGCAGGTAGGCGAGGACGGCGTCGAGCATCGGCTGGACGCCCTTGTTCTTCAGCGCGGAGCCGCAGATGACCGGGAAGATCTCGGCGCGCAGGGTGCCGATTCGCAGCGCGGCGCGGATCTCGTCGGCGCTGATCGGCTCCTCGTTGAGCGCCTTCTCCAGCAGGGTCTCGTCGTAGTCGTAGGCGGCCTCGAGCAGGTGCTCGCGCCAGCGCGCGACCTCGGCGGCGATCTCGTCGGGCACGGGGCAGGACTCGACGGTGGTGCCGAGGTCGTCGGCGTACACCAGCGCCTCGCCGGTGAGCAGGTCGACGATGCCGCGGAACCCGTCCTCGGCGCCGATCGGGTACTGCACCGGAACCGCACGGGCCCCGAGGCGATCGCGGATGGAGTCGACCGACGCGGTGAAGTCGGCGCCCATCCGGTCCATCTTGTTGATGAAGCAGATCCGCGGCACCGAGTAGCGGTCGGCCTGGCGCCACACCGTCTCGGACTGGGGCTGCACGCCGGCGACGGCGTCGAAGACCGCGACGGCACCGTCGAGCACGCGGAGGCTGCGCTCCACCTCGATGGTGAAGTCGACGTGGCCGGGCGTGTCGATGATGTTGACCCGGTGACCATTCCACTCCGCGGCGGTCGCGGCGCTGGTGATGGTGATCCCCCTCTCCTGCTCCTGCACCATGTGGTCCATGGTCGCGGCGCCGTCGTGCACCTCGCCGATCCTGTGGATGCGGCCGGTGTAGAAGAGGACGCGCTCGGTCACAGTGGTCTTGCCGGCGTCGATGTGCGCCATGATCCCGATGTTGCGGGCCAGGCGAAGGTCGGACGGGCCGGTGGACATGTGCGTGCTCCAGGGGTCGGTGGGTGAGAGAAGGCAGCCCGGCAGGGACGCGCCCGAGTCGCCGGCACCAGGGGGAACGCTACAGGTTCCGGCGAACCTGCGGTCGTCCGTGACCCGCCTGCGGTGACCCGTGACCCCATCGTTCCCAGTGACGGGGTGCTTCAATCCGGACCATGGACAGCGATGTCGTCACCCCCGGCGGGATCTCGATCCCGGCCTCGGCGCTGACCTGGCGCTTCTCCCACGGCACCGGGCCCGGGGGCCAGGGGGTGAACACCACCGACAGCCGGGTCGAGATGTGGGTCGACGTCACCGGGCTGGAGGCCGGTCCCGGTGTGATCGACCGGGTTCGCGGCGTGCTCGGCGATCGCCTGCGCATCGTGGTGACCACCGAACGCTCGCAGCTGCGCAATCGCGAGGAGGCGGTGCGCCGCCTCGTCGAACGCCTCGACGCCGCCGCCGTGCCGGAGCGGCCGCGCACCCCGACCCGGCCCACCCGGGCGTCGGTGAGGGCGCGCCTGGACTCGAAGAGGCAACAGTCGCAACGCAAGTCCGATCGACGTGGCACCGGCGAGGATGTCGAGTAGCCGGTGACTGCTATCCTCGGGGAGGTCCACGGTGGCCGGCACGTGTCCGGCAACCGTCGACGAGCGGTCGGTGGCGCCGCGACGGACCCCGCGACGCCAGATCGCTCACCTCACAACCGCCGGTCCCGGCCGGCTCTCATGGGAAGTTCACGCACGTGCTCGCTCTTTCGGAGGCTCGCATCGAGCTGGGAGACCGCGTCCTGCTCGAGGACGCCACCCTCGTCATCGGTCAGGGCGAGAAGGTGGCCCTCGTCGGCGCCAACGGCATGGGCAAGACCACGCTGCTGCGTGCCATCGCGGGCGACGGCGTGCTCACCTCCGGCAGCGTGAGGATCCCCCATCAGAGCGCGTACCTGCGCCAGGAGACCTCCCGGCTGGAGGGCGACCACGAGCAGCTGGCGGTGGAGTACCTGGTCGAGGCCAGCCCGCTCACCGCGGTGAGCCGCGAGATGGACGCCCTGACGGCGCGGATGGGCGAGACCGAGGGCGCCGAGCTCGACGACGCCATCACCCACTTCAGCGACCTCCAGGAGCGGTTCGTCCGCGAGGGCGGGTACGAGCTGGAGTCCACCGCCGAGCGCATCGCCGCGGGGGTCGGGCTCGACGAGGAGGCGCTGCTGACCCCGCTGAAGTCGCTCTCCGGCGGCCAGCGCCGGCGCCTCGACCTGGCCCGGCTGCTGCTCGTCGGCGGCGACCTGCTGATCCTCGACGAGCCCACCAACCACCTCGACATGACCGCGAAGCGGTGGGTGATGAACTTCCTCCGCGAGACCGACGCCACCGTGCTGGTGGTGAGCCACGATCTGCAGCTGATGGACACCGCGTTCGACCGGGTGCTGGCGCTGGAGAACGCGCAGATCGATGCCTACCGGGGCACCTACTCGGACTTCCTCCGGCAGCGCGCCGAGGCCGAGGCGAATCGTGCCCACGCGGCGCGGTCGCTGGGCCGCGAGGCCTCCCGCCTCGAGGAGACCAAGAAGATCTTCTCCAAGGGCAACGCCACCCACGCCACCAAGCGGCGGGCGCTGCAGCGCCGCATCGACTCGCTCAACCAGCGGCTCAGGGAGCACGCGCCGCCGGTGCGGCGCCGGCAGCTGAGGGTGCGCTTCCCGGAGCCGCCGCGGGCCGGCGACCAGGTGCTCGAGGTGACCGGGCTCAGCAAGAGCTTCGGCGATCACCGGGTGTTCGACGGCGTCGAGTTCCTGGTGCAGCGCGGCGACGTGCTGCTCCTGGTCGGTGTCAACGGCGCCGGCAAGACCACCCTGCTGCGCTGCCTCGCCGGGCGCGAGACCCCCGACTCCGGCCAGGTGCGCCCCGGCGCCAACGTCGAGATCGGCTTCTACGCCCAGGAGCACGAGGACATCGTCCCCGGCCGGTCGGTGCTGGAGAACCTCCGCACCGGCGTGCAGACCGCGTCCGAGTCCGAGCTGCGCTCCGTGCTCGGGCACTTCGGGCTCGTCGGCGACGTCGCCGGGCAGGACGCGGGGACGCTCTCCGGCGGCGAGAAGACCAAGCTGGCGCTCGCCCGTCTGATGGTGGCGCGGGCGAACCTGCTCCTCCTCGACGAGCCGACCAACAACCTCGATCCCCAGTCGGTCGAGGCGCTGCTGGCCGCGCTGCAGCACTACGAGGGCACCCTCATCCTGGTGAGCCATGACGCCGAGTTCGTGTCCCAGCTCGCGCCGGAGCGGGTTCTGCTGCTGCCGGAGAGCCGGATCACCCACTTCGACGAGCGCATCCTGGAGATGATCCCGCAGCGCGCCTGAGCGCATCCCCCGGTCAGCGCAGCGCGGACACGTCCCTTCCGGCGGCCCCGGGCCGGACGAACAGCCGGGTCGCGAGCATCCCGAAGACGAAGCCGCCGATGTGGGCCCAGTAGGCGACGCCGCCGTTCACCTGGGTGCCCAGCCCGCCGACGCCGTGGAAGAGCTGGAGGACGAACCAGCCTCCGAGCACGATCACGGCGGGGAGGCTGACCGGGATGATGAAGAAGATCAGGGTGATCACCCGGGCCCGCGGGAACATCACGAGGTAGGAGCCGAGGACGGCGGCGATCGCCCCCGAGGCGCCGAGCGTCGGCACCACCGAGTCGGGCGCGAAGGCGAGCTCGAGCGCGGACGCGGCGAGGCCGCCGAGCAGGTAGAAGACCAGGAACCGGAGCCGGCCGAGCCGGTCCTCGACGTTGTTGCCGAAGATCCACAGGTAGAGCATGTTGCCGCCGAGGTGCAGCCATCCCCCGTGGAGGAACATCGAGGTGAGCAGCGAGAGCAGCCAGCTCTTGTGGGGGCACAGATCGCGGAGCGCCTGCTGCACGTCGGCCGCCTCCGACGAGGTGGCGCCGAACTGGCTCTCGATCGCCTGGACGGCCCCGGGGTCGTCGGCGAGGTCGGTGTGGTGGCTCACCTCGTAGGGGATCTCGGCGTGGCAGAAGAAGAAGGCCTGCTGCTGGCCCGGGGTGCCGTGCAGGGTCGGCTGCCAGAGCAGGAACACGGCGACGTTGGCCACGATGAGCGCGAGGGTGACCCAGGCGAAGCGGCTGGTCGGGTTGATGTCGCGAATCGGCAGCACGTCGGGCGAAAGGATATGCGGGCGGTGCCGGCGGCCGCAGACCCGCGCGATGGTTGCGGATTGAATCGAACGGTGCGATACCCCGCCGATTCCACCCCGACGATTAATCGTTTCCTAACCTGCGACAGCACAAGACCGTGGCCGCAGACCCGTTCGAACTCAAGGGCACCCATCACGGTGCCCCAGGA
The DNA here is from genome assembly GCA_036495095.1 of Candidatus Dormiibacterota bacterium. Lineage (NCBI taxonomy): Bacteria > Bacillati > Candidatus Dormiibacterota > Candidatus Dormiibacterota bacterium. The sequence continues at coordinate 40,498 of DASXNK010000206.1, forward strand.
ATACGTGCACCAGCAACTGGGATTCAGGGAAGGAATCGGACATGCGAACACGACTCGTCCGCTGCGCTGTCGCGGCGGCACTCGCCGGCATCGTCGGGACCGGCGCCGTCGCCGCACCCGCGATCTCGGTGAGCGCGAAGAGCAGCAGCCACGCGCCGCTGCCGACCGCCCCCAAGGGCTACAGGGTCTCGGTCTTCGCGCGCGCCACCACGGCGTTCAGCAATCCCGACTCGCTCGTCGCCACCGGGAGCAGGGTCTACGTCGGGTACCAGAACGTGACCGCCAAGGACGGCACCGACGGCAGGTCGAGCACCGTCGTCGAGTACACGCTCAGCGGCAGGCTGCGGCGCACGTTCTCGGTGCCCGGCCACGTCGACGGGCTGCGCCAGGATCCCTCCACGGGGCTGCTCTGGGCGCTCTCGAACGAGGACGCCAACCCGCGGCTGACGATCATCGATCCGAGCACGGGCAGCACCACCGGCTACACCTTCGCCACCCCCCCGCACGGCGGCGGGTACGACGACCTGGCGTTCCTCGGTGGCAAGGTCTACCTCACCGCCTCCAACCCGCCCGACCCGAACACCTTCCCGGCCCTGGTCAGCGCGACCCTGTCCGGCACCACCGTGGTGGTGATCCCGGTGCTGATGGGCAACGCCACCGCCACCGACCTGGTGACCCACACCAGCGTCACCCTCAACCTGATCGACCCGGACTCGCTCTACGTCACCCCGTCGGGCGACCTCCAGCTCGACAACCAGGCGGGCGGCGAGCTGATCTTCATCCACAACCCGGGCCCCGGTCAGACCGTGACCCGGCTGGGGATCGGCAACGCGATGGACGACACCATCCTCCCGACCAGCGCGTCAGGCCGCCTGCTCGTCTCCGACACCGGCGGCGGCGCCGTGTACTCGATCAGCTCCAAGCACTTCGACACCACCCTCTACTACTCGGCGGCTCCCCAGGACTCCGGGGTCTCCGGGTACGTCGGGCTCGTCAACCCGACCACCGGGGCGAACACCCCGCTGATCACGGGGATGCGCGGCCCCCACGGTGAGGCCTTCCTCCCCGCCTCCAACAACTGACTCCTCCGCGTGACCCGGGGCCGCCGCCGGAGACGGCGGCGGCCCTCTCGCCCTCCCCGGCCAGGGGAGGGCGGCCTCCCCCGCCCGGAGGTCACACCGTCCCGCTGAGGGGTCTTCCGGTGGCCTCCCGGTGGGTTCGACAATGGGTGCACGGGATGGGATCGAGGGCGGACGATCGAATGAGCACCCAGGACACTCGTGACGCGGCGACCGTGTGGGCGACCGGAGCGGTCGTCCCACTTCCGTTCGGCAGGCCGGCGGGCGACGTCGCCCTCCTCGCCGCCTACCGGGAGGGCGACGTGCGCGCCTTCGAGATCCTCTTCGAGCGTCATCACGGTCGCCTGCGCGCCCTGAGCCTGCGCTACCTGGCCGATGCCGGCGAGGCGGAGGACGTCGTCCAGGAGACCTTCATCCGCCTGCTGCGCGTCGCCGACCAGGTCGGCGAGGGCTTCAAGGTGATGGCGTGGCTGCACCGGGTGGCCGCCAACCTCTGCCTCACCGCGCTGCGGCGGCGGGGACGGGTGCAGCTCGTGGCCGGCGACGAGGAGTGGCTCCTCGCCGCCCGCGACCCGCACCGGGAGCGCCAGCCCGACCAGGCCTTCGAGATGGGCCAGGCCCGCGACCGGATCGTCCGGGTGGCCGGCAACCTGCCCGCCCAGCAGCGCGCCGTGCTGCTCCTGCGCGAGATCGAGGGCCTCTCCTACGGGGACATCGCCGCGCGGCTGGGGATCAGCCGCGGAGCGGTGGAGTCGCTCCTGTTCCGCGCCCGGCGGCGGTTCAAGCGGGAGTACCTGCGCCTCGACGCGATCGGCGGCGCCCGCCCGGTCTCGCTCCTCGAGCCCCGGGTCGCCTGACTCGGGGCGCGCTTGACTTCGAGCGCGCTCGAAGTCCTAGGGTGGTTCCCATGATCGCCACCCTCTCCATCGCCGAGGCGGCCCGCGACCGCCGCCTCTCCCCCCACACGCTGCGCTACTACGAGCGCGCAGGGCTGCTGGACGCGGTGCCCCGCGACGGCGGCGGACGGCGCCGCTACACCGGGGCCGACCTCGACCGCGTCCACTTCCTCCAGCGGATGCGCCGCACCGGGATGCCCATCCGGCTGCTCCGCGAGTACATCGAGCTGGTGCGGCTGGGCGACGCCACCACCGCCCGCCGGCTGGAGATGCTGGAGGACCACCGCGCCGACGTCCTGCTCCAGCTCGAGGAGCTGCAGGACGCGCTCAGCGCCATCGACCACAAGATCTCGCTCTACCGCAGGGAGACCGCATGAGCATCGCCACCCGACAGCTCGGCACCACCGGGCTCACCGTCAGCGCCGAGGGGCTGGGCTGCATGGGCATGAGCGCCTTCTACGGCACCGGCGAGAGCCGCGACGACGCCACCTCGATCGCCACCATCCACCGTGCTCTCGACCTCGGCGTCAGCTTCCTCGACACCTCGGACGTCTACGGTCCGCACACCAACGAGGAGCTGGTGGGACGTGCCATCCGCGGCCGCCGCGACGAGGTGCAGCTGGCGACCAAGTTCGGCATCACCCGCGACCCGGCCACCGGCGAGCGCGGCTTCCGCGGCGATCCGGCGTACGTCCACGGGGCGTGCGACGCCTCGCTGCGCCGGCTCGGCGTCGACCACGTCGACCTCTACTACCTCCATCGCGTCGACCCCGCCGTCCCCATCGAGGAGACCGTCGGGGCGATGGCGGAGCTGGTCGCGGCGGGCAAGGTCCGCCACCTCGGGCTGAGCGAGGCGGCCGCCCCCACCCTTCGCCGGGCCGCCGCGGTGCATCCCATCACCGCGCTGCAGAGCGAGTGGTCGCTGTGGAGCCGTGACCTCGAGGACGAGGTGCTCCCCACGGCGCGCGAGCTCGGCATCGGCATCGTCCCCTACAGCCCGCTCGGTCGCGGGTTCCTCACCGGTGCGATCTCCTCGCCCGACGAGCTCGCCGCCGGCGACTTCCGCCGCACCATGCCGCGCTTCACCGGCGACAACCTCCGCCGCAACCTCGACGTGGTCGCCCGGGTTCGCGAGCTCGCCGCCGAGAGGGGGTGCACCGCCGCCCAGCTCGCCCTCGCCTGGGTGCTCTCGCGGGGTGAGGACGTGGTCCCCATCCCCGGCACGAAGAGCCCAGGCCGGCTCGAGGAGAACGCCGGCGCCCTCGAGGTCACCCTCACCGCCGCCGACCTCGCCCGCATCGAAGACGTGGCCCCGGGCAGCGCCTTCGCCGGCGACCGCTACGAGGACATGCGCTTCGTCGGCGGCATCACACCGGAACGGGCGGCGGTCTGACCGCCGGTTGCGCCGGGTTGACGTCAACTCGCGCAGGAACCCGGCAGCGCGGTTCGTCATAGGGAGGTCCATCTACCCCTGGACCTCCGCGGAGCCCCGCCGTCGCCACCGAGAGGGCGCGGCGGGGTTTCGGCGTTCCCACGGCGATCACCGCGCCGGGGCTCGGGCGGCGACCCGGCCAGGCCCCGGAGCCCGGCCTGGCGCAGGCGTGTTGACGCGGCCGGGGCGCGCTGGTACCTTACTGGCGCGCAGGTAGAATCCACGGAGATGCGCATGAGCACGGCACCGGCGGGCTGGGACACGCTCGTCATCGGCGCCGGCGCCGGGGGGCTCGCCGCCGCCGCGCTGCTCGCCCATCGGGGCCACCGCACCCTGCTCGTGGAGGGCCGCGACCGGGTCGGCGGCCGGGCCTCGAGCGTCGACGAGGACGGCTTCACGGTGAACACCGGCGCCATCGCCATCGAGTACGGCGGCGCCCTGGAGGAGGTCTTCCGCACCGTCGGCGCGCCCTTCGACATCCGCGTCCCCGATCCCGCCACCCTGTTCCGGTTGCGGGGACGCGACGTCGACATCGCCAGCGGCGGGTGGGGGAGGCTGGTCAACGGCCTCACCCGGAAGGGCGCGGGGCTGCTCGGTGACCTCGGCCGCGCCCGCGGCGGCGACATGCCGGACCCGGGGCTGTCGGTGCGGGCATGGCTCGACGGCTACACCTCCAGCCGCACCCTGCACGCGATCTTCCGCAACCTGTGCGCCGCGATCTTCGCGGTCAACAGCGAGGAGATGCCGGCCCGCGCGTTCCTCACCTACTTCGTCCAGAAGGGCGCGTTCCGCAACTTCGGCTTCTCGCCGGCGGGCACGCTCGGGCTGATGCGCGGCCTCGCGGACGCGGTCGAGCGTCACGGCGGCGAGGTGTGGCTGGACAGCGAGGTGCGCGCGCTCCACGTCGAGAACGGCCGGGTGCGCGGCGCCACCGTGATGCGCGGCGGCGCCGCGGTCGAGGTGGAGGCCGAGGTGGTGATCAGCAACGCCGGGCCGGAGGCGACGGTCGCCCTCTGCGGCCGCGAGCACTTCGACGCCGGCTACCTCGCGCGCATGGACCGCGACCTGCGCTCCACGGCGAACATCGTCGTCAACCTCGCCAGCCGCGAGCCGTTGATCACGGCGCCCGGGATCGTCACCTTCGGGATCACCCGGCGGCTCTGCAACATGGCCAACCTCACCGCGACCTGCCCCGAGCTCGCGCCCCCGGGGTGGAACCTGTACGTCGCCTACGGCGTGCCGGTGCCCGCGGTCGGAGACTTCGACGAGGAGCGCGAGGTGGCGCTCACCCTCGATGACCTGCGCGACCAGGTTCGGGGCTTCGAGCGCAGCGCGCGGATCCTCTCGGTGCGGGTGATGCGCGGCACCTGGCCGGCGCAGCGGAGCGTCGCCGGACTCGACCTCCCTCGTGAGACCACCCTCGCCAACCTCTGGAACGTGGGTGACGGGGTGCGCGAGTACGCCAGCGGTGGCATCCAGGCGTGCGCCGAGGGCGCGCGGCTGGTGGTCGACGCCCTGTCAGCGCCGGGCGCTGCTCCGGCGCGCGGGCAGCGACCGTCGCTGGTGCAGGCTGAACACCGCTGACCACTGGGTGGCGACGTCGCGGGGGCTCAGCGGGCCGCCGGGCCGCAGCCAGCGATAGGTCCAGTTGCACATGCCGAGCAGCCCGCGCGCGATCACCCCGGCATCGGCGCCCTCCACCCCGCGGGCGTCGAGCACCTCGCGGACCAGGCCGGTGAAGCGCTGGGCGTACTGCTCCTCGAGGCGCCTCGACTCCTCGCCCGCGGCGCTCATCACCGCCTCGTTCTCCTGGAAGTAGATGGTGAAGATGTCGCGCTCGCGGGCGATGAGGTCGATCAGCGACGCGATCGCGGTGGTGAGCTGCTCCTCGGGGTCGTCGCTGGAGGCGATCGCCGCCTCGAGGTCGGCGACGCCGACGTGCATCGCGCGGGTGAGCAGCTCGGCCAGCACCGCCTGCTTGTTGCGGAAGTAGTAGTAGAGAGCGGCGCGGGTGATGCCGAGCCGGGCGCCGACCTCCTCGAGGGTGCCGCCGTGATAGCCGCGTTCGCGAAAGACGCGCGCGGCCGCCTGCAGGATCTCCTCGGCGCGGCCCTGCGGGGGCGTGACGGTGTCCGGCATGGGGAGATTGTACTTGCGCGCCAGTAGGGAATCCCGCCGGATCAGACCGCGGACGGGCCCGCCCCGTTGCGCTCGAGACGGTACCCCTCGCCGTAGAGCGTGGTGATGCGGAAGGGCAGGCGGCCGCGCCGCTCCAGCTTCGACCGGAGCAGGCTCACGTGCACCCGCACCGCGCGGCCGTCGGCGCTGCCGGGCTCGGGCCACACCGCGGCGAGCAGGTCGGCGGCGCTGAGGGTCCGCCCGGCCTGGTCGAGGAGATGGGCGAGGAGGTCACACTCGCGGCGCGAGAGCGGCACCGGCTCGCCGCCCACGATCGCCCGCCGGGTGTCACGCTCGAGCCGGAAGTCGAGCGGTGGCGACCCGGGACGCCTGCCCAGGGTGGCGGAGGCCGCGGCGAGCATCGCCTGCGCCTCGTCACGCTGGCGGGTGAGGGCCTCGTTCTCGGCGCGCAGCAGCTCCAGGTCGCCGAGCAGCGCCCGGGTCATCCGGGCGACCTCGGTGGCGGTGGCGAGAGCGCCCGGGCCGCGCGCCTCAGCGACGGCTCTGGGCGCCACGCACCGCCATCATCACCAGGATCACGATGAGCAGGGCGACGACCACCCCGGCTCCGAAGATGAGGCCGACGATCTTTCCGACCAGGGCAAGCGGCTCGAGCATCGGATGCTCCTCACATGAGAACGCAGTTCACATGAAATCTGCTACAGCATGTACCACTATACCCGACGTACAAGGTGTGGGATGGGCCGCCGGTTCAGCCGGAATGGAGGCACGACGATGACGGCATCGCGGTTCGAGGGGACGCTCCAGCCGGGGCCTGGCGGGGGCGCGTTCGTGAACCTCCCCCCGGCGGCGCTCGCCGGGCTGGGCGGCGGCACCCGGCTGCGGGTGCGCGGCACCCTCAACGGCGTCGCCTTCCGCAGCTCGACGATGCCGGTGGGTGGGGGCGCCGCGTGCCTCGGGGTCCACAGGGCCACCCGCGAGGCCGCCGGCGCCGGCCTCGGCGACACCGTGATGGTGGAGATCGAGGTCGACGAGGCGCCGCGGGAGGTCGAGGTGCCGCCCCCGCTCGCCCGCGCGCTGGCGGCGGAGCCGGCGCTCCAGGCCGCCTACGACCGGCTGGCGCCGAGCCGGCGGCGCGAGCTGGCGGGCTCGGTGGCCGAGGCCAGGCGGGACGAGACCCGCGACCGCCGGGTGGCGAGGATCGTCGAGCAGCTGCGCGCGGGACTGGAGTAGCCGGGATCAGCCGGCGGCGCGATCGCCTCGGAGTGGCGGCGCCGCCGCCGCGCTCGCCGGTGCTCGATCGAGCCGCACCCGGACGCCGTGGCGCGGCGGGACCAGGGTGACCACCTGCCGCCGCGCCGGCTCGAGAGTGGGGCTGGCGGCGCGCAGCCGCACCGAGGTGAGCACGGTGCGCAGCACCACCCGCATCTGCATGGTGGCGAAAGCCGCCCCCAGGCAGCGCCGGGTGCCGCCGCCGAAGGGCAGCCAGGCGTAGGTGTCGGGCCGGCGTTCCAGGAAGCGCTCGGGCCGGAAGGCGAGCGGCTCCGGGTGGAGCTCCGGGCGGCGCTGGAGCAGGTGGATGCTGAGCACGGCGACGACTCCGCCGGGAAGCTCGACGCCGTCGACGGTCGCCGGCGCGCGGAGGTGACGGCCGATCTCCGGCACCACCGGGCGCAGCCGCAGCGCCTCGCGGATCACCGCATCGAGCAGCGTCTCGTCGCCGCCGGCGAGCTCGGCGGTGAGCCGCTCCAGCACCGCGGGGTGGTGGAGGAGGAGGTCGACGGTCCACGCCAGCGCCGCCGCGGTGGTCTCGTGCCCGGCGACGAGCACGGTGACCAGCTCGTCGTGGACCTCGACGTCGCCGAGCCCCGAGCCGTCGGGCCGGCGCGCCTGCAGGAGCAGGGAGAGGACGTCCCCACGCCGCTCGGCCCCGGCGGCGGCGCGGCGCTCGCGGATGGTGGCGAGCACCGCCTCGCCGACCCGCGCCCGGGCGGCGACGAACCCCGCCCAGGGGGTGAGCCGGCCGAGGTCGCGGCGGAACGCGGGCAGGATCAGCAGCCGGCGGGCGGCGTAGCCCAGCAGGCTGGAGACCGCCGCGCGCAGCTCCGCCAGCCGTCCGCCCTCGACCCCGACGACGGCGCGGAGGATGACCTCGAGGGTGATCTCCCGCAGCCGGTCCCACATCGACAGAGGGACGCCGACCGGCCAGGACTGGACCGCTGTCCGGGTCACCTCGGCGATCAGCTCGGCGTGCTCACGGAGCCGCTCGCCGTGGAACGGCGGCAGCATCAGCCGCCGCTCCTCGAGGTGGCGGTCGCCATCGAGCAGCAGCAGCGAGTTGGCGCCGAGCACCGGCCCGAGGTCGTGGGCGTTGACGTCGCCGGCGGTGGCCTGGTCGGGAGCCGCGGCGAAGATGTCCCGCGCCGCCTCCGGGCTGCTGAAGCAGACCAGGGTGTGGCCTCCGGCGAGGTGGAGGGTGAAGCTCTCACCGTGACGGCGCCGGCAGGCGTCGAGGAAGGCGATGTTGTGAAAGGCGAGCAGGTACGCCTGGGCGGCGGCGGGCAGCCGGGGTCCGGGCGGCAGCGGCATGGGGCGCCGGATCCTAGCACCGCCGCGGACGCGACCCGCCCGCGCGAGACGATCGAGCGACCAACAGGGACGCCACCGTCTACGGAAGCGACGTCCGGGCGTTGACGGTGGCGATCACGTACGAGACCGTGTTCTCGAAGTTCGGCCGGTCCTCCTCGCCGGCGTAGAGATCGATCTCACGGCTGCCGGCGGCCTTCCCGCTGCGGTCGTCGACCACCCAGTCCGGCCCCGACAGCCGGCCGCAGTCGGCCGCGGCGGGGGGCCGCCCGGTGGTGCTGTCGAGGCCGCAGTCGAGCACCCTGAGGTGGGTGCCGAGGGGCACGCCCTCGTCGGCGGCCGCGGAGACGAACGGCCGCAGCGGGTTGCCGTTGGCGTCGCTGGCGGAGGTGTCGATCGAGAAGCCGCCCTGGGCGTCCCAGGCGAGGTACCTGCCCCTGTAGCTGCCCTTCTGGGTGATCCGGCCGGTGCCCTCGTCCTTCACCCTGGCGACGAAGTCGGCGGGGTAGTTGCCCAGCTGGGTGGTGCCGTTGCTGCACTCGTCGGCGTTGAGGTCGCAGCCGGTGACCGCCACCGGCGTCCCGGTGTGGAACGACTCCACCGCCGTGTAGTAGACGGTCAGCCTCCAGCCCGCGGGCGCCGGCCCGCCGGCCGCGGCGGGCGCCGCGGGCGCGGACGCCACCGCGACGGGAGCGTGGCCGCCCGCCGGGGTGGTCGCGGCGTGCTGTCCGACGGCGCCGGGCTGCGCTGTCGCCGGGCTCTGCGCGCCGGAGCCGGGGATGGCGGCGCCACCGCCGCCGGCCCCGGGCGCGTCCGGGGACCCGGTGGCGGTGATCGAGGCGCCGCCCTGGTCGGCGCGGGACCCGGCGTTCGCGCTGCCGCCGGGTGAGGAACTGCCGCAGGACACCGCCGCGGCACCGAGGACGGCGATCAGCAGGGCATGGCGTCGGGACATGTCAACACCGCCTTCCTGTGATGTGGAACGCGCGCCGTCGATCCGATGCGTGCCCCGGTTCAACGCCCCGCTCCGCCCGGATCTTGCGCGCCCCGCTCCCCTCAGTCGCCCCCGGTGGCGTGGAGGCGGCCGCCGCGGCGGACCACCGCGAGCATCCCGCGGACGGTGCCGCGCCTCCTCTCAGGGCGGCCGATCAGCTCGCGCTCGCCCTCGCACCGGCTGCCGGACACGGCCTCGAGATAGGCGACGACACTGACCACCCGCGGGGTCACCGCCGGCGACCCGATGAGGTCGAGCCCTCGGTCCTGAGCCCCCGCGTGGGTGAGCCCCAGCGCGTCGGAGAAGAGCTGCGCGGACACGGTCGCGCACGCGTCCCGCGCCGACTCGTGGTAGAGCCACTCCGGGTCGAGGACGATCGCGGGGCGCCGGACCGCGGCCCAGTCGGCGGACTCGGCGAACACCCGGAGGCTGCTCTCGTGGTGGCGCGCCTCGGCCCAGAGGACGCGCGGCGTCACCGTCCTCGCCGAGGACGTCAGTGCCATGCCCGGATCCCCGCCAGCATGAGATTCCACCTCCAACCCTGGGCCCAATGCTGACCGAACCGTCAGCGGAGTCCATCCTCCCCGCGGGGGGTTGAGCCTCCCCCCGTTCCCCACCCCGCGCCCACACCGGCCCTTGATTGCCGCCGGGGTCAGCGGATAATGGCTGGTCAGGTCCAGCCACTTCCGGGAGTACCGAGCATGAGCGAGGCGACGGCGGCACGCGACGCGACACGGAACGCAGAGCTGAAGGACACCTACATCCACACCGACGGCGAGCAGTGGCTGCCCTTCGGCGACACCGCCGGGATCGAGTTCAAGCTGCTCCGTGTCAGCCAGGAGACGGGCACGGTGACCCTCCTCTTCAAGTGTGCGCCCCAGTCATCCTTCGCGCGTCATCGCCACCTCGGCGCCGGCGAGTACCTGATGGTCTACGGCGAGATGGACGTGCGCGGCGGCGCCCGGGCCGGTGGCATCACCGCGGTCGCCGGCGACTACGGGTACGAGCCGAACGGGATCATCCACGACTCCACCGAGTTCCCCAAGGAGACGGTGTTCTACTTCACCAACTACGGTCCCATCCAGTTCATCGACGAGGAGGACAACACCGTCTTCGTCCTGGACTGGAAGGGCCTGCTCGACCTGGAGGCGGCGATGCGCGGTTCGCTGCAGCCGGTCTGATCCGGGTGACCTGACTCAGACAGCGACCGGAGTTTCCGACACCAGCCGCTCCATCGCGGCGCGGGAGGCGGCGTCCGCCGGGATGCAGGCCATGACCCGGCAGTCGGGGGCCTCGGAGAGGCGCAGGCTGACCGCATCCAGGGTGACCAGGCCCTCGCGGGGGTGCAGGTAGCGCTTGGTCTTGGAGACGGGGCTGGCGACGTCGTGCCGCTCCCACATCTCGTGGAAGTCGGCCGACGCCGTCCGCAACCGCTCGACCAGCTCCATCCAGTGGGGCTCGCCGACGTGGCGGGCGAGGGCGGCGCGGAACTGGGCAGCCACCCAGGCGGCGTCGCGCGGCCAGTCGAGCAGCAGGCCGCGCCAGGCCGGGTCGGTGAACATGAGCCAGAGGATGTTCCGGTCGGCGGAGGGCAGCCGGGCGAAATCGCAGACCAGGGCGGCCTCGGCGCGGTTCCAGGCGACGACGTCGTAGCGGGCGTTGATCACGTACGCGGGGCACGGATCGAGCTCGTCGAGCATCGCCTGCACCGCCGGCGGCACGGTGTCGAAGGCCGCCGCCACCGGCTCGGCGTCGACCCCGGCCAGGGTGTTGAGGTGGATCCGCTCGGCGGCGTCGAGGCGGAGCGCGCGGGCGATCGACTCGAGGACCTGGCGGCTGACGCTGATCTCGCGGCCCTGCTCGAGCCAGGTGTACCAGGTGACCCCGACCCCGGCGAGCTGGGCGACCTCCTCCCGCCGCAACCCCGGGGTGCGCCGCCGCAGGCCGTTGGGCAGGCCCACGTCCTCGGGGCCGAGGCGGGCCCGTCTCGACCGCAGGAACGCGGCCAGCTCCTTTCGGCGGGCGATGGCGACGCAGCGGCTCCGGGGGGTGGCACCCATGACTGCCACTATGATACGCCAGGTAAGCTACCGGTGCCAGGAAGAATTGCTACTAGGATAACCAGACTTCTTGTACCACTCTGGCGGCGGCCTCAGAGTGGCCCGCATGGTCACCGAGCTGGAATCCCGACCCCATCCCGCCGTCACCGCCGTGGGTGTCACCGAGCTGCTCCTCGCTCGGCCGACGCCCCCGGCGTCCGCTCCCGCCTCCCCTCCGTGGGCGGCCCTCGCCGTCGTGCTCATCGGCCTCCTCATGGCCGTCGGCGACTTCTTCATCGTCAACGTCGCCCTCCCCAGCATCGCCTCCACCCTGGGCGCCGGCCCCGCCGGTCTCGAGCTGGTGGTGGCGGGCTACGGGGTCGCCTACGCCACCGGGCTGGTCACCGGCGGCAGGCTGGGTGACAGCCTCGGCCGCCGCCGTCTCTTCCTCCTCGGCATCGCCGGCTTCACCCTGACCTCGGCGGCATGCGGGCTGGCGCCGAGCATCGCCACCCTCGTGATCGCCCGCATGCTCCAGGGCGTCGCGGCGGCGGCGATGGTGCCGCAGGTGCTCGCCACCATCCAGGCGAGCTTCTCGGGCGCGGCCCGGCAGCGGGCGCTCGGTGTCTACGGCGCCACCCTCGGCGCCGCCACCGTGGCCGGGCAGCTGCTCGGCGGGGTGATCGTCGCCGCGAACCTCGCCGGCCTCGCCTGGCGGCCCGCGTTCCTCGTCAACGTGCCGGTCGGGCTGATCGGCCTGGTCGCCGCCTGGCGGGTGCTGCCCGACACCCGGAGCGCCACCCCGCAGCGGCTCGACACCGCCGGCGCGGGGCTCCTCGCCCTCGCCGTCGTCGCCCTGCTCGTCCCCCTCACCACCGGGCGGGAGCTGGGCTGGCCGCTGTGGTCGTGGCTGCTGCTCTCGTCGGTGCCCGAGCTCGTCGCCGCCTTCCTCCTCTGGGAGCGGTGGCTGGAGCGCGCCGGCGGCGAGCCGCTGCTTCCCCCGAGCCTGCTCGGGCACGGCGCCCTGCGCACCGGGCTCTGCGCGGCGGCGCTGTTCAGCCCCGCCTTCGGCGGCTTCTTCTTCACCACCGCGCTCTCCCTCCAGCGCGGCCGCCACCTCGGCCCGCTCGCCGCGGGGATGGTGATGGTCCCCTTCGCGGTCGCGTTCCTCCTCGCCTCCGTCGGCGGCAGCCGAATCGCCGGCGCCCAGGTCCGCCGGGTCATCGCCGGCGGGGCGCTGCTGGTCGCCGGCGGGTACCTGGCGCTGGGGGTCATCGCCTGGCGTGACTTCGCGGGCGAGAGCTTCTGGATCCTCGCCCTGCCGATGGCCGTGGCCGGCCTCGGCCAGGGGCTGGTCGTGCCCCAGCTCTTCGGCATCGTCCTCGCCGGGGTGCCGGCCGCCCGGGCGGGAACCGCCAGCGGCGTGCTGATGACCGCCTTCCAGGCCGGCCTCGCCGTCGGCGTCGGCGTCCTCGGCCTCGTCTTCCTCGGCCTGCTCGGACCCGCGGGCGCCGCCGGTGACGTGCAGTTCTCGACCGCCAGCGGGGCGGTGTACGCCCTGGAGGCCCTGCTCGCCCTCGGTGGCGCGGTGGTCTGCCGCCGGCTGGTCTGACCCGGGCGGGATCCGCGGCACGATCGCCGCGGATCTCGACCGGCGGCGGATCCGCCGGGCGGCTTACTCTGACGGCATGAGCACCGGGGCTCCGGCCGGACGCGGCCGGCTTCGCGTCTACCTCGGCGCCGCGCCGGGGTCGGGGAAGACCTTCGCCATGCTGCGCGAGGGCCGCGAGCGGGTGTCCGCCGGCGAGGACGTGGTGATCGGCTTCGTCGAGACCTACGGCCGCCCCCGGACGGTGCAGGCCACCGGCCGGCTGGAGGCGGTGCCGCTGCTCCAGGTGCCGTACCGCGGGACCGTGCTCCCGGAGATGGACCTCGACGCGGTGCTGCGACGCCGCCCCCAGGCCGTGCTCGTCGACGAGCTCGCCCACACCAACGCGCCGGGGCTGCTCCATCCCAAGCGCTGGGAGGACGTGGAGACGCTGCGCGAGGCGGGCATCGACGTCGTGACCACGCTGAACGTGCAGCACATCGAGAGCGTGAAGGACCTGGTCGAGCACATCACCGGCATCGCCGTGCGCGAGACCGTGCCCGACCGGGTCATCGACGGAGCCGACGAGATCCACTACATCGACATCGCGCCCGAGGCGCTGCGCAAGCGGATGCGCCACGGCAACATCTACGCGGCCGAGAAGGTCGAGACCGCGCTCGGCAACTTCTTCCGCCCCGGCAACCTCGCCGCGCTGCGCGAGATCGCGCTGCGGCTGGTGGCGCAGCGCTCGGGGGACGGCCGCGGCGAGGTGCGCCCGCCTCCCCAGGACGTGCTCGTCGCCATCTCGGTCAGCGACAGCTCGGAGGCGCTGATCCGTCGCGGGGTGCGCATCGCCCGCCGCTTCGGCGGCCTCTGCACGGTGGTCACGGTGGTGCGCTCGGCGGAGGCGTCACACGAGGCGGTGGGCCGGGCCCGGGCCCTCGCCGACCTGCTCCAGGTCTCGCTGATCGTCCGCGAGTCGGCCGACGTGCCCCGGGAGGTGATCAGGGTCGCGCAGGAGCTGGACAGCCGCCACCTGGTGGTCGGCGAGTCGCCGAACGAGCGCTCGCTGTGGCGGCGGGTGCGGCCCGCGCTGCTCGACCGCGTCGTCGACGAGCTCCCCGGCGTCGACGTCCACGTCATCGCCCGCTTCGAGGGCGCCCGGCGGCGCCAGCCGGCCGCCGCCCCGCGGGTCGCACAGCGCCGCCTTCCCGAGCAGCTGCTCCGCGACCTCGCGCCGCGGCGCGGGGGGCTGCGCGTCTACCTCGGGTACGCCCGGGGCTGCGGCACCACCTCCGCGATGCTCGAGGAGGGCCGCCGCCGCCGGGAGCGGGGCACCGACGTCGTCGTCGCCGCCGCCACCACCTCGGGACGCAGCGAGTGCGAGGGCGCGCTGGCGGGGCTCGAGGTGCTCGGCGCCGACGGGGAGGCGTCGCCGCCCGACCGCCTCGACGTGCCGTCGGTGCTCCGGCGCAGCCCCGACGTCGTCTGCATCGACGACCTCGCCGGCCCGGACGTCGACGGCCACACCCGTGCCGAGGTGGTCACCCAGCTCCTCGACGCGGGCATCACCGTGCTCGCCACCCTGCACCTCGGCGACGTGCGCAGCACCGTCCGGGCGCTGGGGGGGCCGGGCAACGGTGAGCGCCCGCTGGTCGACGACTCGGTGCTCGACCTCGCCGACGAGGTGGAGCTCGTCGACGTCGTGCCCTCGGTGCTCGACGACCGGCTGCGCCGCGGCGACATCGTCCCCGCGGCCGAGGTCGAGGGTGCGCAGCGCGGGGAGTTCCGGCCCGAGCTGCTGATGAGGCTGCGGACCATGAGCTTCCGGCTCATCGCCCAGCACACCGACCGCCGGCTGGTCGCGTACATGCGCGAGCGCAGCATCGAGCGGCCCTGGGAGGCGCGCGCCCGGGTGATGGTCTGCATCCCGCCCCGCCCCAACCTGGACAAGCTGATCCGCCGCGCCGCCAGCCTGGCGGGCAGCCTCGACGGCGAGCTCCGCGTGGTGACGGTGCACACCCGGCAGCGCTCCGAGGCGGAGCAGGCGCAGCTCGACGCCTACGCCGCGCTCACCGCCGAGCTCGGCGGCGAGTTCGTCACCCTCCACGACTCCGAGGCGGCGCGTGCGCTCGCCGGCTATGCGAAGCAGATCCTCGCCACCGAGATCCTGCTCGGCCGCGGCCGGGACGAGCACGGGCACTGGTCGAAGGGGACGGTGCACAAGCTGGTGTGGATGCTCAGCGAGGTGGACATCCACATCCTGGCGCGGCGCCGCTCCGACGAGCGCCCTGTGGCCATCCGGGGCAACGCGACCCAGCCGCGGAGGCTGCCGCCGGCGGGGGTCTGACTATAGTTCTGGGCGGGTTCAGCGCACGGAACGGAGGAGACCATGACGACCGCCGACACCAGCGCAGCGCCCGTCATCGCCGAGCGGCGTGACGGCGTGCTCGTGATCACCCTGAACCGCCCCGGGGCGCGCAACTCCGTCGACGCCGCGGTCGCCGCCGGCGTCGCCGCGGCGCTCGACGAGCTCGACGCCGACAGCACCCTCCATGCGGGGATCATCACCGGCGCCGGCGGATACTTCTGCGCGGGCATGGACCTCAAGGCCTTCGTCCGCGGCGAGTCGCCGCGGGCCGGCGACCGGGGCTTCGCCGGGATCTGCCAGCGTCCGCCGGAGAAGCCGATCATCGCCGCGGTCGAGGGCTTCGCGCTCGCCGGCGGCCTGGAGATCGCCCTCGCCTGCGACCTGGTGGTGGCCGCCCGGGGCGCGCGGCTCGGCATCCCGGAGACGAAGCGCGGCCTGGCCGCGGCGGCGGGGGGCCTGCTCCGCCTCCCCCGGCGCATCCCCTACCACGTCGCCATGCAGATGGCGCTGACCGGCGAGCCGATCACCGCCGAGCGCGCCTACGAGGTGGGCCTGGTGGTCGAGCTCTGTGAGCCCGGCGCCGCCCTCGACGCCGCGCTGCGCCTGGGCGGGCTCATCGCCGCCAACGGGCCGCTGGCGGTGCGGGTGTCGAAGCAGGTCATCCGGTCCGCGATGGACTGGGACGAGTCGGAGGCCTGGACCCGGCAGAGCGAGCTGGTCGGCCCGGTGTTCTCGTCCGCCGACGCCCGCGAGGGCGCGGTGGCCTTCGCCGAGAAGCGGCCGCCGGTCTGGCAGGGCCGCTGAGCTCGACAACGTCGCGACTGCAGCGAGAACGGCATCATCGGACCCTGTTGACACCCGCTGACGGAGGCCGCACCATGCGGGCAGTCGAGCAGCTGGGATTCGGGGACAGGCAATGTACGATGCGTTCACGCCGATCAGTGTGACCCGCTTCTGCGGCGCGAGCGGCTGCGGCTGCCCCGAGCTGCTCGTCCAACCAGACGCGGTCGCGGAGCGCCGGGTGGTCATCACCGACGACTTCGGGCAGCGCATCCAGATGAGCCCCGACCAGCTGCGCGACCTCCTCGAGCAGGCGCGCCGCGGCTCCCTCGACGGTGTCCTCGAGGCGGCGCTCCAGGGCTGACATCCGCCAGCAGGCCGGGCGTCACAGCCGCCGCCCCAGCCCGGCCACGGGCGCATCGCGCTCGCGGCGGGCCATCACCGCGAAGTGGAGCAGCGTGGTGGTGCCGAGCAGCGGGACGCCGAGGGCGAGCGCGACCGGTCCCACCGGCCCGTCGACCGACCGCACCACCAGCAGGACGGCGAGCACCGCTCCGGTCAGCAGGGTGTTGCGCTTCCCCCACTCCGTCGCGGTCAGCTCCGGGCGTCGCCCGGCGAGCTGGTAGGCGATGCCGAACAGCAGCGGCCCCAGGTAGCGCGCGAGCATCAGGCCGCCGAGCCAGGCGGGGACGATGCCGAGGGCGACGTTGCCCACCGCCGCCATCGAGAAGAACACGCAGTCCATCACCGGGTCGAGCGCCTGCCCCAGGCGGGTGACCGGGCCGAATCGGCGCGCGATCCAGCCGTCGAGGAGGTCGAACAGCGCGGCGATCGCGCCCACGGTGCCCCAGAGGATGAACCCGAGCCGGTGCGGGGTGGAGAGGAGGGCGCAGCAGATCAGCCCCGCACAGCTGTAGGCGCGCAGCGCGGTGAGGCCGTTGGGCACCCCGAGGCGGTCGACGAGCGCGCCCTCCGGCGTGGTCAGCAGCGCCGCGCCGGCCAGGGGCACCGCGGTGACCGCCATCCACCAGACGATCCCGGCGAGCCCGGCGATCAGCGCCGCGCGCGGCGACTGCAGCTGGGCCACGCCCACCGCGAACGCCTCGGTGAGCACCAGCCCGAGCAGCCCCCAGGCGGCGAAGGAGCGGCGCAGCCGCGGGCTGCCGCGGAGACGGTCGCGAGAGCCGGCCCACAGCCCGGCGAGGCCGGTGAGGCCGCGGCCGTCCTCGAGGTGGCTCACCTCAGCCAGCGGCTGGCCTCGACCGGGCGGGTGACCTGCTCGACCTGGGCGCCGAGCATGCGCAGCTTGTCGACCAGCGCCTCGTAGCCGCGGTCGAGGTGGTAGACGTCCTCGATCTCGGTCACGCCCTCGGCGCAGCACGCGGCGATGACGAGGGCGGCGCCGCTGCGGATGTCGAGCACCCGCACCAGGGTCCCGCGCAGCTGCGAGGGTCCGTGGACGATGGCGCTGCGCCCGTCGATGGTCACCTCGGCGCCGAGCCGGCGCAGCTCGTCGACGTGGCGGAAGCGGTTGTCGTGCACCGCCTCGCTGATGGTGCTGGTGCCCTCGGCCTGGGTCATGAGGGTGACGAACTGGGGCTGGAAGTCGGTGGCGAACCCGGGGTGCGGCCAGGTGGTCACATCCACCGCGCGCAGGGTCCGCTCGCGGTGCACCCGCACGTGGGTGGTGCCCTCCTCGATGTCGCAGCCCGCGGAGCGCAGCTTGTTGATCAGCGGGCGCACGTCGGCGGGCGCGAGCTGCTCGAGGGTGACGTCGCCACCGGTGGCCGCGGCGGCGACCATGTAGGTGCCCGCCTCGACGTAGTCGCTGGTGACGCTGTGGCGCACTCCGTGGAGGAGGCCGCCGCCGCCCTCGACGACGATCTGCTCGGTGCCCGCGCCGGTGATGCGCGCACCCATGCCGTTGAGGCAGCGGGCGAGGTCGACGACGTGCGGCTCGCGCGCCGCGTTGCCGATCGCGGTGATGCCCTCGGCGAGGCAGGCGGCCATCATCAGGTTCTCGGTGCCGGTCACCGTCGGCATGTCGAGGTCGACGCGGGCGCCGTGCAGCGGCAGCCGCGCGCTGGCGACGTAGCTGTTGTCGCTGATGTCGACGGTGGCACCCATGGCGCGGAGTCCGACGAGGTGCTGGTCGAGGCGGCGCAGGCCGATGTCGTCGCCACCGGGGCGGGGGATGAGCGCCCGGCCGGTGCGGGCGAGCAGTGGTCCGAGCATCAGCACCGAGCCGCGCAGCCGCCGTGCCAGCTCGGGGTCGGGGTGCACCGACGGGGTCTGGTTGGCGCGCAGCCGCCAGGTCGAGCCCCGCGCCTGGTCGACGCCGACGCCGAGGTCGCGCAGCATCGCGCCCATGGTCTCGATGTCCTCGATGCAGGGCACGTTGCTCAGCTCGACCGGCTGATCGGTGAGCAGGCAGGCCGCCATCGCCGGCAGCGCGGCGTTCTTGCTGCCCGAGGCGGCGACGGTGCCCTGGAGGCGCTGCGGCCCGGTGATGCGGAGCAGGTTCATGGCCGCCAAGGGTACGCCGTCGAGGCGGGCGCCCTCACGGGCGCCCGCAGCTGTCTCAGGCTCTCGCGGCGCCCAGGCAGACGTGCACCATCCTGATCCGGCCGCCGTCCGCCTCCACCACCATCGCCACGGGACGGTTGAAGGCGGCGCCGGAGGCGGTGCGCCCGCGGGCGTCGAAGTCGACGGTCACGCTCGCCCCGGCGCCGTTCATGCGCTCGATGCTCAGCGTCTGGGTGCGCACGTTGGCCTGCAGCCAGGCGAGGAAGCTCCGCAGCTGGGCGGTTCCCCGGTGGCAGACCAGGAACCCGTCGAGGGGGAAGAACAGGAACGCCTCGGGGACGAAGAGCTCGGCGATGGCCTCGGCGTCGCCCGCGTTGACGCGCTCGACAAGCTCGGCCGCGAGCTCACCGGCGTTCGGCGTCGCCGGTGCCGCCGGCCGTGCCAGCACCGCGGTGGCGGCCGCCGCCACCGCCGCGCGGGCGGGGCTGCTCGGCGGGACGGCGATCAGCGGGCGGCGGTCCTGCGCGCCGCGCTCGCGGTGGGCGTGATAGTGGTCGGAGACCTGCTGCCAGGAGGTGGCGTTCACCCCGCCCGGAAGCGGCGTGGTGCCGTCGAAGTAGCGGATTGCGCCGGAGGTGGCGTTGCGGTACTCGCCGGGGCTGACCACGCTGCCCGCGGCGAAGCGCACCGGGTGCCGCGGCGCCTCGGGCACGGCGCCGTGCGGCGGGGTGGGGGCGGCGCTGGTCTGCACCACCCGGTAGTGGTCGGCGACCTGCTGCCAGGACGACGAGTTGGTGCTGCCGGGCAGCGGCGTGCCGCCGTCGAAATAGCGGGTCCGGCCGTTGCCGGTGCTGCGGTAGAGCCCGGCGGGCACGACGCTGCCGGGGGGAAAGCGAACCGGTCGAGTTGCCATGACGATTGACACCTGGTGGACGGGCGGGCGGCGCCCCGGTGCGTCACCGGAGCAGGTCTGCCGGAACGACCACCGTGCGGCGCACAGCGGTCGGCGCCTATCCCCAGGGAGGCAGCCAGCTCACCCAGCGAATGCCCGTCTTCATCCGGTCAGGGTAGCAGCCGGTTCCCATCGTGGATACGCCTGACGCGTATTCGTCACGTGGCATCACCGTAGAGCGCGGTGAGCCCCCGGGCGATCTCGCGCATACGGTCGCGCACCGCGTCCGGCGACACCACCTCGACGTCGCCGGCGAAGCCCGCCAGCATCGCGGCGGCGGCGTTCGCGCCGGGGAAGCGGAGGCACATCCCCGTCCAGCCGGGGCGATCCAGCTCCTCGCAGCGCGACTCGAGCCGCGCGCGCATCATGGTGCGGATCGTCGCCACCGACCCGTCGCGCACCCGGGCGGTCACCGTCAGCGGCTCGCCGCGCCGCTCGAAGGCGGCGCGGGCCCGCTCCCAGGACGCGCCCACGTCGAAGTCGGGGGGACGCTGCGACACGCCGGGAGCGGGGGAGAGGTCGTGGATGCGCGACACCCGGAAGGTGCGCATCCCGCCGTCGTGGAGCGCCAGGAGGTACCACGCGCCGCCCTTCTGCACCAGGCCGTGGGGGTCGACGAGGCGGCGGGGGCCGGGCCCGTCGCCGTGGTCGTAGCGGAGCCAGAGCAGCCCGGAGCCGCGCACCGCCTCGCGGAGCGCGGCGAGGTGGGCGGCGCGCTCGCCCCGCTGCCACCATCCCGCGGGGTCGACGTGGACGCCGGAGCGGTGGCCGCGGTCGGCCGCG
Organism: Candidatus Dormiibacterota bacterium; assembly: GCA_036495095.1. Lineage (NCBI taxonomy): Bacteria > Bacillati > Candidatus Dormiibacterota > Candidatus Dormiibacterota bacterium. The sequence continues at coordinate 60,663 of DASXNK010000206.1, forward strand.
GCGGGGGATGGCAGCTGATCGAGGGCTACCGCACCGACCTCACCGGGCTCACCGAGGAGGAGGCACGCGCCCTCTTCCTGGTCGCCGGCCCGGCCGCCGCCAGCGGGGTCGACGTCGCCCCCGCCGCCCACTC
>DASXNK010000207.1 GCA_036495095.1 Candidatus Dormiibacterota bacterium
GGCGTCCCGGCGGTCATGGCGAGGCTGGATGACGGAGGACGCGGACCCGGAGGAGGCGGGCCGCCTGATCCGCGGTGTGGCCTGGGTGTGGACCGCGTCAACGTGCCGAGCCCGGGATTCGAACCCGGACGGGGTTGCCCCCAGTGGTGTTTAAGACCACGGCGTCTACCGTTCCGCCAGCTCGGCGCAGGCGCATCGTACGCGAGCGGCGGGCGGTCCACCCAGAACACGATCGGTGGGTATGACGCGTGTGGACCTCCGGATCCGGCGGCGGGGCCGTATACTGGGCGAGCGCATGTTCGGCCAGAGCACCGACGCCGTCTACCGGCGCAGCCAGCGCGTCACCGGGTCCCCCGTCCGGCCCTCTGCCGTGGCCCGCGGGCTGGCGCTGCGGGTGATGTCGGCGGGCGACGACCCCCATGAGCGGCGGCGCGTCGGGCAGCTGCTGATCGACGAGCTCTGCACCGCCGCCGGGGTGGGGCCGGTCGAGCTCGTGGTCGCCGACCGTCCGCAGGTCCACCAGCACGACGGTCAGCGCCTCCAGTCCCGCACCTACGGCTACTACCGCTGCTGGTTCGAGGACGGCGAGGTCTCCCGGGCGCGGATCCGCATCTACCACCGCACCGCGGTGCGCGGCCAGGTGGTCGCCATCAAGGTGTTCCTCAACACCCTGCTCCACGAGTGGGTCCACCACTTCGACTTCACCGCGCTGCGACTGGCGCGGTCCCCCCACACCGCCGGCTTCTACTCGCGGCTGCGGAGCCTCGCCGACGCCCTCGCGGTCGGCATGGTGATGCCGCCCGAGTCCGACGATGGCGGCGCGCCGGTGGGCCGGACCGCCAGCGCGGCGGCGCGCTCGGCGCCACGGGTCCGGCGCAGGCCGGGATGAGGGCCGGCGGAGGCCCGGCCGCGGAGCGGTGGCGCACCGAGCTCGAGGGCTGGGGGATCCCCGACGCGATCGTCGCCCAGGCGCCCGAGAACCCCTGGCGGATGCCGGTCGAGCCCTTCCTCGCCGTCGCCGGCGCGCCGCTCACCCCCTCCCACCGCCGGGCGCTGGAGGCGCTGCCCGGCGAGGCCGGCCGGGTGCTCGACGTGGGCGCCGGGGGCGGGGCGATGTCGCGGCCGCTGGCCGAGGCCGGCGCCGAGGTGGTCGCCGTCGACACCGCCGAGGAGATGCTCGAGGTGAGCGGCGCCGCCACCCGGGTGCTGGGCCGATGGCCCGACGTGGCCGCCGACGCGGGGGTCGCCGACGTCGTGGTCTGCGGGCACGTCCTCTACAACAGCCCCGACCTGGTGCCCTTCGTGCGTGCCCTCGACGCGGCGGCGCGGCGGCGGGTGGTGGTCGAGATCACCGACGCCCATCCCCGCCTCAGCCCCGAGGAGCAGGTGCTCTGGCGGCACTTCTGGCAGATCGAGCGGCCCCAGGGCCCGACCTGGGAGGACGCGGTCGCGGTGCTCCGCGAGATCGGCATCCAGCCCGCGGCCGAGCGCTGGGAGCGGCGGCGCGGCTTCCACTTCCACAGCCGCGACGACCTCGTGGCCAACTTCCGCCGCCGGCTCTGCCTGCCCGCCTCCCGCGACCCCGAGGTGCTCGACCAGCTGCGCCCCTGGCTGGTCCACGAGGACGGGCGCTGGGTGATGGGCGGCCGCCCCCGGGGACTGGTGACCCTCTGGTGGGACACCACGTCGCAAGATCGGAGCGTCCCTGGCGTTTGAAGTGTTGTCCGGGCACTCGCCCGCGGCGTGGTAGCGTGTGGTGGAGGGGAATGGCAAACATCCTGGTCGCAGAGGACCACGCTGACCTGCTCCGCATGATCTGCCTCGTTCTCGAGGGCAGCGGCCATGCGGTGGTGCCCACCCCCGACGGGGCCGAGGCGATCCGGCTGGTCCGTGAGGGGCTCCGCCCCGATCTCTTCCTCTCCGACTTCCGGATGCCCGGAACCACCGGCCTCGACACGGTGATGGAGATCCGCCACATCCATCCCGACCTGCCCTGCCTCATCGTCACCGGCGACGAGGGCCTGTGGCGCTCCGCCGACAGCCTCGCCCTGCTCGACATCGAGGTGGTGCGCAAGCCCTTCGCGGTGCCCCACCTGGTGGCCGCGGTCAGCCGCGCGCTCGCCGCCCACACCACCATCACCGGGCACCCCGTCGAGCATCCCCGCACCACCAGGCCCGCCGAGGCCGCCGCCAGCGACTGACCCGGCGCCGGCCGGCACGAGACCCGTTCTCGAGCCCTTGTCCGCTCTCGCCGCGGACGAGCATCATGGTGGGATGAGCACCGATCAGAGCACCCTGTCCGACGACTCCCTGCTCCCCTCCCCCGCCGGTGCCGGTTCCGCAGCCGGCCAGCCGGCGATCACGCCGTGGTTGCAGTCCGACGACCACCGGCTCCTCGCCCACCTCGCCGAGCGCCAGCGCAGCTGGGTGCTGGCGGTGTGCGAGGCCTCGCACGCGAAGGGGGGGAGGCTCACCCCGCCCGGGGTGGTCCGTGCCGCGCTCGACCGGCTCATCGCCGACCACGGGGAGGCGGCCGCCGCCGCGGAGGCGCTCGGCGGCGCCTAGTCGCGGGGGCGGCGCGTCCCCGTCACCAGCGCGGCGACCCGGCGGCGCTGCCGGACGAGCCCCCAGGGGAGCGGGAAGATCAGCGCGGCGGCCAGCCCCGGGCCGCGTCCCAGCAGGCCGAAGGTGGTCAGCGGCCAGATCCGCAGCCGGGCCCGGGCGATGATGTTGCCCCGGGGAATCAGGCCGATGTACCGCGAGTCGAGGGAGACGTTGCGGTTGTCGCCCAGCACGAAGAACCGGTCCGCGGGGACGGTGAGCGCCTGCGGGGTCTTGGTCGCCTTGCCGGCGCTGTCGCAGCAGAAGTCGACATCGGTCCAGGGGTCCTTGGTCTGGTCGGGGAGGTAGGGCTCGGGCAGCACCTGGAAGCTGCTCGCGCCGGCCGGCTTGATCAGCACCGCGGGGCGGGGCTGGCCGTTGACGACGTGGTAGGTACCGTCGATCTCGATGGTGTCCCCGGGCACGCCGATGACGCGCTTGATGATGTCGCGGTTCACGTCGCCGGGCTGCCGCAGCACGATGATGTCGCCGCGCTCGGGGGCGTGGAGGCGGTAGGTGAGCTTGTCGGCGAAGAGCAGGTCGTTGCTCTGCAGGGTCGGGATCATGCTGGGCCCGTCGACCCGCACCGTCTGCAGGCAGACGGTGATGACGACGTAGAGGGCGACCGCGAGGGCCAGCACCTCGAGCAGGTCGCGGACCAGCTTGCGACCGCTGCCCCCCGACCCCTTCTCGGGAGGAGGAGGTGGGCTGGCCTCGGGTGAGGCGGGGGGCAGGGCGGTGAGCTGGGTCATCGGGCGGGATTATCCGCCCGTCCGACCCGTCGGGCGGCCTCCGGTGACGGCGACGACACCACAGCGTCATCATCGGGTGACCCGTCCGGGGTCGCCCGAGCCGCTCACGAGGGGCGTCGATGCGGGTCGAGATGGTCCTCGAGGTGCCCGCGGGCAGCCCCGACAGGTACGGCGCTACGGCCGCGGCCCCGGCGCCAGGTAGACGTCGACGCAGACCAGGTCGGTGCAGCCGTGACCGGTCCGCACCCGCCCCGGGGGGCCGGCCGGAGCGGGCTGGCCCTGGGTGCTGACCATCCGCACCGTCGCCGCCGAGGCCGGGACCCTGGGCATCAGCGCGTCCGCGGGATAGGCGGCCACCCCCCAGTACCACGGCACCGAGCTCGCCGGCACGTGGGTGCGGGCGACGGTCGCGGGGTCGCCCTCGGCGAGCAGCTGGAGGTAGAGGTCGGGGGTCGCCAGCACCACGTCGGCGGGTCCGACCCGGCCGCGCAGCGCGGCGGCGAGCGCTCCCACGTCGGGGCGCGTCTGGAGGAACGCGAAGAGCAGGGCGGCCACCGCCATCCCCGCCACCGGCAGCGCCGCGAGCCGGCGCAGGCGGGCGAGCCCGAGGCCCAGCAGCGGCACCAGCGGAGGCCAGAGCACGCTGGCGTAGCGCGCGTCCCAGACCGGGCTGCGCAGGCTGAGCAGCGCGAGGATCCCGATGGCGCCGAGGCCGGCCACGGCCAGGTACCAGCCGCCCCGCCACCCCGAGACCGCCGGGCGGGCGACGCCGAACAGCACCGCCGCGCCGGCGATCGACGCACCCAGCAGCGAGAACGCCTGGGCGGTGACCAGCAGGGCGTGCTGGGGCAGCTCGCGGTCGACCCCCGGTCCGGCGAGGAGCTGGGTGACGATGCCGAGGGTGGGGGCGGGCCCGAGCCCCGAGGCCCAGAAGGCCCCGCCGGCGTTGGCCGCCTGGGCGTGGGCGAGAGGCAGCCAGGCGGCGAGCGGCAGGCAGCCCACTGCGACCGCGGCGAGGGCGCGGGGCAGGGCGCGCCGCTCCGGGAGCAGCACCGCCGCCACCAGCGTGGCCGCCACCGCGGCGATGTCGAGGTAGTGGGTGAGCAGAGCCGCCGCGGTCAGCCCGGCCAGCACCGCCAGCCGGCCGCGGTCGGGCCGCTCCAGCGCCCGCCAGAGCACCAGGGCGAAGGCCATCACCAGCGTGGCCGCCATCGCGTACATCCGCGCGTCGCGCGCGGGGATGAGGACGGAGGGCAGCGCGGCGGCCACCGCGGCGGCGCCGAGCCCGGCGGGGTCACCGCCGAGACGCCGGCCGAGGGCGGCGGCGACGGGGATCACGGCCGCCCCGATGAGCGCCGAGGGCAGCCGGAGCAGCGAGGGGCTCGAGCTCACGGCCGTGGCGAGGTGGTCGAGCACGTAGCTGAGCGGGGGGGCGGAGTCGTGGCGGATCGCGTCGAGCATCCCGCCCCAGCTGCGCCGGGTCACCACCGCGGTGAACGCCTCGTCCCGGGAGATCGGCTGCAGGCCGAGAAGGACGATCCGGGCGGCGAGCCCGGCGCCGCCGATGGCGACGAGGCCTGCGGCGTAGCCGGACAGCCCGGCACGGTCGCGCCCGGAGGCGGCGACGCGGGTGGCGAGCAGGGTCACCGGCTCACCGTGGCCCAGACCCTCGGCGCACCCGACGGGTCGCGCTCGGCCACCGCCGCCCGGGCGCCGGCGTCCGCCCCCAGGGCGGTGGCGAGGGTGCCGCGGCGGAGGGCGAGCACGGTGGTGCCCGGCGGCGGATGCAGCCGCGTCCCCGGCGCGGCGACCGCGACGGCCAGGCCGGCGTCGAGGAAGCGCACCACCAGCGCCCGGTAGCCGTCGAGCACCACCACGCTGCCGGGGTGCGCCGCGGCCAGCCGGGCGGCGGCGACCAGGTCGAAGGAGTAGGCGGTGTAGCGCTCGGCGACGGGCCGGTCGAGGTAGGCCCTCGCCCCCACCGCCGCCGGCAGCAGCAGCATCAGCCCGGCCAGCGACCCGGCGAGCGCGACCCCGCCGCGCCCGCGCCAGCGCCGCCCCGCGGCCAGCGCCGCGGCGACGCCGAGCCCCACCAGGGCGGCGCAGAACGGCTCCAGACCGAGGGCGCGGAGGAAGTGCGGGGCCGGCCCCTCGGTCGCGATCAGCGGCGGCAGCAGCATCACCGGCACGCCGGCGAGCACCAGCCGCATCCCCGGGTCGCAGTGCCGCCGCCAGCAGCGCACCGCCCCGGCGACCGCCAGCGGCATCACCGTGAACGGCAGCAGCGGCAGGCCGCCGGCGTCGTGCCGCGGGTTGGGGTCGCCGAGCACCCCGAACATCCCCAGGGTGCGGAGCATGTGCAGGGGCAGCGCGGCGAGGCCGGGGTGGTCGGGGTTGGCAGCACTCACGCTGATTCCGCGCCCGAAGTAGGCGACCGGGTCCATCGCCGCGGCGACCACGATCGGCGCCGCCACCAGCGCGTAGGCGGCGATCGCGGCGGCGAGGCTGCCGCGCATCGCCCGCCATCGCTCCGGGTCGGAGCGGCGCAGCCAGATCAGCCACACCGCCGCCACCAGGGGCAGCAGCTTCAGCGGCTGGTAGGTCCAGAGGCCCAGCCCGCAGGCGGCGCCGGCGAGGGCGGCGCGCCGCACGCCGGGCCGGTCACCCCAGGCGAGAAGCGCGGCGAGCGCGAGCGTCCCCACCAGCGGCACCAGCACGTTGCGCATCCCGTCGCGGTCGACCGCGACCAGCCAGACCGAGCCCGCCGCCCAGGCGGTGCCGCCGATGACCGCGGCGGCGCCGAAGCGGCGGAGGGCCAGCGGCGTGACCGCGACCCCGGCGACGCCGAGCACCGCCGCGGTGGCGCGCAGCGCGGTGACGCCGGGACCGGTGAGGTGGAACACCGCCGCGACCAGGTAGGCGAAGGTGACCTCACGGCCGCCGTCGCCGGCGAAGAAGAGCGGGTGATAGCCGGGCACGTGGAGGATCCGCCAGGCGTCGAGCCCCTCCGCCGCCTCGTCCTGGAAGAGCCCGCCCGGCTGGTCGCCGAGGCGCAGCAGGCGCAGCGCGGCGGCGCCGGCGACGAGGAGGAGCAGCGAGACCACGATGGCGATGTGGACACCGCGCCGGGCCGGCCGGTCCGGGGGCGCCGCCGGGTTCGGGCCGGCGGGGACGGCCGTCGCGGGGGTGGGGACGAGCGCCGTCATCGACGGAAGGATGGCGGGAGCGGGCGGGGCGGCGTGCGGAGCGGGGCTGTCACCATGCGCCCATGGGCCGGGTCGAGGGCAGGGTCGCGCTGGTCACCGGGGCGGCGCGCGGGCAGGGGCGGGCCGAGGCGGTGCTGCTCGCCGCCGAGGGGGCGGACATCATCGCGGTCGACATCTGCGCCGAGGTGCTGCCCCTCGGCTATCCACCCGCCACCCCCGCCGACCTCGAGGAGACCGCCCGCCTGGTCGAGGAGCGGGGCCGGCGGGTGGTCGCCCGCCGCGCCGACGTGCGCGACCTGGCGGCGCTGACGGCGGCGGTCGAGGAGGGCGTCGCCGCGCTCGGCCGGCTCGACGTGGTCGTCGCCAACGCGGGCATCTGCGGCTGGGGCCGGGTCTGGGAGATCTCCGAGGCGGAGTGGCGGGGGGTGATCGACACCAACCTCACCGGGGTCTGGCACACCCTCAGGGCGACCGTCCCGATCCTCATCGACCAGGGGACCGGCGGCTCGGTGATCGTCACCAGCTCGGTGGCCGGGCTGAAGTCGCTGCCCCTCCAGGCCCACTACTCGGCGGCGAAGCACGGGCTGGTCGGGCTCGCCAAGAGCGCCGCCATCGAGCTCGGCGAGCACGGCATCCGGGTGAACTCGATCCATCCCTGGGGGGTGGACACCCCGATGGCCACCGAGGACCTGACCGCCAGGCGCATGCTCGACGACAACCCCGGGCACGCCGCCTCCTTCGCGAGCATCCTGCCGCTGCTGCTGACCGGCGTCGACGAGATCGCCGAGCTGGTCGTCTACCTCGCCTCCGACGCCGCGCGCAGCGTGACCGGCGCCCAGCTCGTCATCGACGCGGGGGCGACCGCCGTCTGACAGAGTTGTACTCCCGGTCTATACTCACCAATCAAGGATCGGAGAGGCGGGGGTGCACGCGATGGCGCGACCCGACGACCCTGGCGGCAACCGCCGCCGGCTGCTGGGTCCTCTCGTGGTCGTTGCCGCCTGGCTGATGGCCGCGGCGCTGGGGCTGCTCGCCGCGCCGTCGCTCACCACCGTGGCGGTGCAGGACGAGACCGCCCTCCTCCCCCACGACGCGCCCTCGCAGCAGGCCGCCCAGCTGCTCCACCGCCTCTTCCCCCACGACCCCTCCCTCGACTCCGCGCTGATCGTCCTCCACCGGCCGGGTGGGCTCACCGCCGCCGACCGCGCCTACCAGGCCCGGCTCAGCGCGGAGCTGGCGTCGCCGGCGATGGCGCGGACGGTGGCCGGCGTCGAGTCGGCGACCGGCCTCTCCCGGCTCTCGTCGGTGCTCACCTCGCCCGACGGGACCACCGCGCTGGTGGTGGTCGGGCTTCGCGCCGCCCCCTTCACCGGCGCTGCCGACAGCGCGGTGGCGGGGCTGCGCCACCACCTCGACGCCACCGCCCCGGCGGGGCTGACCCACCACCTCAGCGGCGTCGCCGGGCTCAGCGCCGACGAGACCGGGGAGGTCACCGCCAGCTTCGCCCGCACCGCCGTGGTCTCGATCGTGCTGGTGCTCGCCATCCTCCTGCTCGTCTACCGCTCGCTGCTGGGAGGGCTGATCCCGCTGGTCACCAGCGGCGCCGCCTTCGCGGTCGCCCTCGGCGCCATCGGCATCCTCGCCGCCCACGGCCTCCAGGTGTCGACCCTCGCCACCACCCTGATGGTGGTGATGGTGTTCGGCGCGGGCACCGACTACTGCCTGTTCCTCGTCTCCCGCTACCGGGAGGAGCTGGGCGGCGGCGGTTCCCGGACCACCGCGCTGGGCCGGGCCCGCCGCGCCACCGGCCCGGTGATCGCCGCCTCCGGGGCGACCGTGATCGCCGGGTTCCTGTCGCTGCTCACCGCGCGAATGGGCGTCTACCGCACCATCGGGCCCGCCGTCGGCATCGCGGTGGCGGTCACCGTCGCCGCCGGGCTCACCCTCACCCCGGCGCTGCTCGCCCTGCTCGGCGGGCGCGCCTTCCGGGCGCCGCGACGCCCCGGCAGCGGCATCTGGCCGTGGCTGGGAACCCTGGTGCGGACCCGGCCGGCAGCGGTCAGCCTGGCGGTGGCGGCGGTGCTGCTGCTCTGCGCCGGCGGGCTGCGGGGCTTCCACCAGTCCTTCGATCTCTCCCGCGAGCTGCCCCCCTCGGCCGACTCGCGGCGCGGCGCCGAGACCGTCGCCGGCCACCTTCCCACCGGCGAGCTCGCCCCCATCGTGCTGGTGGTCAGCGGCGGGCACGCGGTGCGCACCGCGGCCTCGCTCGACGCCGTCGACCGGCTCAGCGACGCGCTGCACGCCCTCCCCGGGGTCGCGGAGGTGCGCTCGGTCACCCAGCCGGCGGGGGCGCCGATCACGCTGCGCTCGGGGGCGGGCGGGCTCGAGGGGATGGCCGGGCTGCGCTCGCTCGGCATCGATCCCAACCGTGTCGACGTCACCCCGCTGTACTCGGCGATGGCGTCGTCCCGCGGCCTCCGGCTCACCGAGCCGGTGCTCCGCGCCCATCCCCAGCTGGCCGCGCCGCTCGACTACTTCGTCGGCGCCGGGGGCACCTCCACCCGGCTGATGGTGGTGGTCCACGGCGATCCCTACGCGCCGGCGGCGCTGCGGCTGATCCCCCGGGTGGCGGCGACCGCCGCGTCCACCCTGGCCGGGGGCCCGCTGGCGGGCGCGCAGCTCGCGGTGGGCGGGCCGCCGGCGATCTTCGCGGACATCGAGCGGCTCGGCGGCGAGGACTTCCACCGGGTGATGGCGGTGCTGCTCGTCGCCATCCTGGTGGTGCTCACCCTGCTGCTGCGCTCGCCGGTCACCCCCCTCTACCTGCTGGTCACGGTGCTGCTCTCCTACGCCGCCACCCTCGGGCTCACGGTCGCGGTGTTCTCCGGCCTGCTCGGTCAGGGCGACCTGTCCTTCTGGGTGCCGCCGTTCCTCTTCGTCATCCTCGTCGCCCTCGGCGCCGACTACAACATCTTCATCACCAGCCGGATGCGCGAGGCGCTCGACGCCGGCGCGTCGGTGGCCGACGCGGCGGTGCGCGGCCTCGTCGACACCGGCCCGGTGATCTCCTCGGCCGGGCTGATCCTCGCCGGCACCTTCCTCGCGATGGTGATCGTGCCCCTCCCCACGCTCGCGCAGATGGGCTTCGCGGTCACCACCGGGGTGCTCATCGACACCTTCGTGGTGCGCCCGCTGCTGGTGCCGGCGCTCACGGTGTGGCTGGGACGGCTCGCCTTCTGGCCGAGCTCGGCCAGAACCCGGACCCGTCCGGCGCTGCGCGTGGGGGTGGCCGCCGCCGAGCTCGGGCTCGCCGCCGCCGTCGCCGCGGCGGTGCTGGTGGGGACGCCGCTCGCCGAGGGCCTGACCGCGACCCGCGTCCCCGGCGCGGCCCCCGCCGCCGGCCCCCGGGTGGCCGGGCTCGTGGCGCCGGCGACCGCCGCTCCGGTGACACCGGCGACCGGGGCGGCGACCCCGCCACCGCCCGCGGCACCGCGGACCGGCACCCGTCCGGTGGCCGCCCCTCCCCCGCCCGCGGCGGCGATGGCCCCGGCAGCGGCCGGCGCCGCGCCGGCGCCGGCGCGCATCGCGATCCCCGCCACCGGCGGGTGGCGGTTCCACCTCGAGGGCACCCGCCGGATCGGCATGGTCGGCTCCCAGCAGCCGTTCAGCGAGGACGTCACCACCAGCGTCAGCCGCACCGGCGGCTCCGCCGACGCCCCGGTGATGCGGCTCACCACCTCGTCGAACGCGGGGACGCAGGACGACCAGCGCCGCTACGCCCCCGGCGGCGTCGAGTGGCTCTCCACCCAGGGGTCGACCACCGGGCTCGCCTTCGGCGGCACCTTCCAGCCGCCGCTGCTGCTGCTCGAAGCCCCGGTGCGGCAGGGCGCCACCTACGCCGCGGACTGGTCGACCGGCCCGACCCACGGCCACACCACCACCACCGTGACCGGCACCCGCAGCGTCACCGTCGCCGGCCGTGCCCACACCTGCGTCGCCACCCGGTCCGACTCCACCTTCAGCGGGGACATGAACGGCTCCCGCCAGGTCAGCTCGTGCTGGGTCACCGAGCTGGGGATGGCGGTCACCGAGGCCGAGCACGACCAGGGCACCTACCAGGGCGTGCCCTTCGACGTCACCACCGACCGGGTGCTCGTCGGGGTTCCAGGGGGAGGGCTGTGAGCGACCTCGGAGCTGATCGCCCGGGAGAGGCCCCCGATGATTGAGCGCGCCGGCGCTCAGAGCCTGAAGACGCGCCCTCAGTGCACCCGGCCGAGGATCTCGGGGAGGCGGGCGACCACCCGCGCGTCGATGAGCCCGGTGAACAGGTAGGTGACGATGTCGGGCTCGGCGAAGATGTTCAGGTCGGGCGCGACCATCCGCGAGTAGCCCTCGAAGAGCATCAGCTGGCGGGCGACGAGGATGAGCTCGCGGGGCAGGGTGAGGCGGTGCTGCAGCGCCACCGAGAAGATGTCGATGAGCAGGCGGGGGAAGGAGATCTCCGCGAGCGGCCGGTCGAGGTGCTGGAGGACGATCAGCCCGACGTCGCGTCCCAGCGCCTCCTCGTCGATCGGGCCGCGGCTCAGCCCGGCCTCCTCGAGCACCGCGCCGATGCCCCGCGGATCGCCCTTGAGCACCGCGTCGCGGATGGCGCGGGGCAGCGACATGCAGAGCACGTGGCGCAGGGTCGCGTCGAGCTCGCCCATGATCCCGAAGTCGAGCAGGGCGATGTCACCGTCGGCGGTGTAGAAGATGTTGGCGGCGTGGACGTCGCCGTGGAAGAGCCCGTGGCGCAGCGCCGACTCGAGCCAGGCGCGCATCGCCTCGAGGCCGACGTCGAACACCGCCTCGCTCCCCAGCCGGCGGGCCGCGGTGTCGATCGGGTCGCCGTCGATGAAGGTCATCACCAGCACCGACTCGCTGACCATGCCCTCGACGGCCTCGGGGACGTGGATTCGCGGGTTGGCGCCGTCGAGGTGGAGGTTGCGTCCGAACTCCGCCATCCGCCGGGCCTCGATGCGCAGGTCCATCTCGGTGCGCAGGCTGGCCGCGAAGTCCTCGGCGATCGCCACCGGGCTGATGGTCCGGCCCAGCGACCCGGCCCGCTCCAGGGGGAGGGCGAACAGCTTGAGCAGCCGCAGGTCGCGCTCGACACGGGTGCTCAGGCCCGGACGCCGCACCTTGACCGCGACCACCCGGCCGTCGCGGAGCTGGGCGCGGTGCACCTGGGCGATGGACGCCGCGGCGCGAGGGCGCTCGTCGAACCAGCGGAAGAGGTTCTGGACCGGCGCGCCCAGACCCTCCTCGACGATCTTGCGCACCGCCGCGGGCTTCTCCGGGGGCACGTCGTCGAGCAGCTGGCGGAACTCCTCGGAGAAGGCGGTGGGGAAGATCCCCGGGCTGGATGCGATCAGCTGGCCGAGCTTGACGAAGGTCGGGCCCAGCTCGACGAAGCTCTTGCGCAGCGCCCGGGCCAGCGCCTCCAGCCCCTGGTCGCGGGGGCGCAGCACCAGGAAGGGCCCGCGCCGGGCGGTGCTGAGAACGCCGTTGCGGGTGAGGCTGAGGCCGATGCGCCCCAGCCGCACGGCGTCGAGCGGCGACAGCCGGCGCAGATCGATGGCGACGTCGTCGGTCTTCGTCGCGCTGCCTCCCCCCGTGGTGATCCGGCTCAGGACGCGCGCAGCCCCCTGCCGAGCAGCCCCACAACGATGTCGCCCACCCGCACGGCGTCGAGCTCCTGGTGGGCGACGAGGTAGTGGAGCCCGGTCACGGTCACCGCGCCGTAGATCGCGGCGCTGGTGGCCTCGTCGTCGACCAGCCCGCCGATCGACCCGTCGGCCCGCCCCTCGGCGAGCAGCCGGGCGACGGGGAACAGGAAGGCCTCGCCGATGGCGTTGGCGATCTCCGGGATCCGCCCGGCGCGGCTGAGGTCGGCGAGGAGCACCCGGCAGGCGTCGGGCCGTGCCGCCATCACCCGCAGCTGGGCGCGCACGATCGCCTCCAGCCGATCCAGCGCGGTCCCCGGGCTGGCGACCAGGCGCTCGACCTCCTCGGCGACGTCGCGGAGCAGGCTGGCGAGCAGCCAGGAGAGGATCTGCTCCTTCCCCTGGAAGTGGTAGTACAGGGTGGCCTTGGGGACCCCGGTCACCTCGGCCACGTCCTCCATCCGGGTGCCCTCGAAGCCCTTCTCGGCGAACGCCGCCACCGCCAGCTCGAGCCGCTCGCGGAGCGGGCTGGGGAGGGCACGGAGTGTCACATCCCTAGTTTAGACCCCCGGTCGAGGCCGGGATCGAGCCGAACCGGTCACGGTCCTGGCGGGCCCTGCGGGTCGGTGGGGTCGTGCCAGTTCAGGTAGCTCCGTCCCGACACCCCGGTGCTGCCGCCCCCGCTCCTCACCACCACCGGGGTGCCGGCGCAGGCGGGCTGGGGGTAGATGCGCAGCTCCTGGAGGGTGTCGCCATCGTTGTTCAGGGCAGACCCCACCGTCGCGTTGTCGCAGGTCTCGTCCTGAACCACGGTGACGGTGCCGGTGTAGCCGGCGCCGGACCAGACGCAGACCTCCTCGGCGGGGCACTGGGCCGCGGTGGCGCCGGCGGCGGGACCCGACCCCTGCGACCACCCGGCGGCGCAGAGGAGGGCGATCGGGACCAGGGCACGGAGCGGAGTGGGGTGACGCATGGCGGCCCGACCCTACCCACCCTGGAAGATCGCCGTCAACTCCTCGCGCATGCGCCGCGCCGAGGCCGACGGTCGCCGCACCGGCCGGCCGGGGAGGTGAACGGCCGGGTCCGGTGCGGCGGCGGCCGTGCCCACCTCGACGATGCGCCCGTCGCGCACCGTCACCACCCGGCCGGCGAGGTCGAGCAGCGCCGGGCGGTGGGTGGCCATCACCACCGTCCTCCCCGCCATCAGCGTGCACAGCGCCCGCACCACCACCCGCTCCGCCTCGGGGTCGAGGTCCGAGGTGGGCTCGTCGAGGAGCACCACCGGGGCGTCGCGCAGCAGCGCGCGGGCGATGGCGACGCGCTGCCGCTGGCCGCCGGACAGTCCGGCGCCGCGGTCACCGAGGTGGGCCTGCAGTCCGCCGGGAAGGTGGCACGCGAACTCGAGGACCAGCGCCCGCTCGGCGGCGGCGAGCACGTCGTCGTCGGAGCAGCCGGTACGCCCGTAGCGGATGTTCTCCCACAGCGTCCCGGAGAAGAGGAAGGTGTCCTGGGGCACCACGGCGAGCTGCTCGCGCAGCCAGCCGGCGGGCCACAGCGGCAGCGGCACCCCGTCGAGCAGCACCTCTCCCTCCACCGGGGGATACAGGCCCGCGATCAGCGAGAGGACCGACGACTTGCCGGCGCCGTTGGCGCCCACCAGCGCCACCCGTCCGCCGGCGGGCACGGTGAGGAAGGCGGCCTCGAGCACCGGCCCGCGGCCGTAGTCGACGGTGACCTCGCGGAGGTCGAGGTCGCCGCGGGCCCGGGACGAGGGCGCCCGGCGGGGATCCACGGTCCCGGGCATGACCGGTGACAGCACGCTGCGCGGTTCGGCGAGCACCGCGGTGACGCGGTCGGCGGCGGCGGCGCCCTGGGCGAGGGTGAGCGAGAGCCGTGACAGCGACCGCAGCGGCTTGAGCATGGTCCGCACGTAGGCCATCACCACCAGCAGCACGCCGAGGCTCCAGCTGTGGTGGAGCACCCCCCACGCCCCCACCCAGAGCAGCGCGGCGGTGCCCGCCTGGGTGCAGATCTCCACCAGCGGAGTGAACCGGGCGACCACGTCGACGGAGCGCAGCCCGGCGGCGAGGGTCGCCTGGTTGCCGGCCTCGAAGGCCCGGTCGTGCACCTCCTGGCCGCCGAGGGCGAGCACCGTGCGGATGCCGGAGAGCACCTCGGTGGCCTGGGCGGTGAGCGCGCCCCTCGAGGCCCGCCGCGCCCGCGCCGCCGCGCGGGTCAGGCGCGCGTAGCGGGTGATCACCACCAGCAGCACGGGCACGGTGGCGAGGGCGAGCAGCCCCAGCCGCCAGTCGACGAGCATGGTCACGATCAGCAGCCCGGCGACGGTGAGGATCGCCGGCAGCAGCGTGGAGAACACGTCGACGAGGGCGTCGTCGATGCGGTCGGTGTCCATGGTGAGGCGGCTGGTCAGCTCACCGAGCGACGATCGGTCGTGGAAGCTCAGCGGCAGCCGCTGGAGGTGGGCGAAGAGGTCGCTCCGGATCGACGCGGTGATGCGCTCACCAGCGCTGTTCATCACCCGGTCGCCGAGATAGTCGAAGAGCCCGCTGGCGGCGCCGAGCAGCACGGTTGCCGCCGCGGCGACGCTGAGCAGCAGGATCGGCGAGGGGCGCACCGGCGCGAGCACGGCGGCCATCACCCCGCGCACCGGCCGGTGGCCGATCACGTTGTCGACGATCATCACCAGCGGCCAGGGCTGGGCGAGGTCGGCGAGCATCTCCGCGACCCGCAGCCCGATGCCGGCGCCGAGGATGCGCAGGTGGGGACGGCCGTATCCGTGGAACCGCCACAGGCTGCGGACCGCGCTCTCGCCGGCGGCGCCGGCGGTCACGAGCCGACCGCGATGCCCGCGGGGAGGCCGCCGCGGGCGCGCCACCGCGACTCGTTGTTGGCGGTGCCCACCTCGATGCCACGGGCGGCGAACACCGTCTCCACCACGGTGGCGAGGTCGCCGCCGCCGGCCTCGTCCTCGGCCAGGATGGCCTCGAGGGCGGTGGCGAAGCGCCGGCGCCGCCGCTGCGCCACCTCGACCGGGAGATCGTCGCCGCTGCGGCCGATGCGCTCCAGCGACCGCAGCACCACCGCGTCGAAGCGCCCGGGATCGACGCCGCCGCGCTCGAGCTCGCAGCGGGCCGCCCACAGCGCCGCCGACCAGATGGCGCCGTCGGCATGGGGATCGCTCAGATGCCCGCCGACGAAGTGGGCCATGGTGCGGGGGGCGTCGAGGCGGCGGCGCCGTGCCGAGTACGAGGGCACCCCGGCCCGATGCCATCCGTAGATGTCCGGGGTGCCCATCAGGATGGCGGCGATGTAGTCGCAGGTGCCCTCGTCGAGGGGGATCCTGCGGTTGGTCTGCGCCCCGGCGGCGCGGCGGCGGTTGCAGCGCAGGTCGGCGGTGTGGTGGACGAGGTGGTGGCCGAACTCGTGGTAGACGATCGCCGGGTCGTGGCTGGCGGTGTGCAGGTAGGCGCGGCCGTCGAGCGGCACCAGCCGGCCGCCGGCGCCGAGATGGATCTCCCCGGTGGCGACCGGCGGCTCCTCCTCGGGCAGGGTGCTGTAGCTCTCCGCCGGCAGCCGGTAGTGGCCGCCGCCCCACCCCGGGTGCCGGGCCGCGTGGGCGCCGACCACGGCGACCAGGGGTGGCAGCGGGCGGCCGAGCAGCTCGGTGGCTCGAGCCAGGGCGCGGCTCAGGTGGTGGGCGGTGTTGACCACGCCGAAGGCCAGGGCGTCGCGGCGGTGCTCAGGGGTGGCGGTGGGCCCGCCGCCGCGGCGAGGGTCGAAGCGGAGGTCGGCGCGCTCGAAGAGCTCCTCGTCGCCGTCGTGGCGGACGGTGAGCCCGGGCAGCAGCAGCGCCCCGCCCTCCAGCCGCTCGACCCGGAGCGGCACCTCCTCGAGCCGGCCGGGGGGCGGATGACCGCGCCCCGACCACACCCGGGCGGTGAGGATCACAACGTCGCGCCGGTGGGCAGCAGGTCGAGCGCCTCGCCGGCCGCCAGCTCGCCGGCGGTGCGGACCGGCAGGCCGGTGGCGCGGAGCGCCTCGCGGGCGGCGAGCGGGCTCCGGCTCAGCAGCCCGCTGAGCGCGAGCACCGGCAGGCCGAGCTCGGTGAGGATCTCGACTCCCGACCGCGCCGAGAGGGCGTCACCGGTGGCCAGCACCACCCCGTCGACCTCGCCCTGGAGGGTGCGCAGCAGCCGCGAGGTCTCGGGCATGAGCAGGCCGTCGGCCACCTCGAGGACGATGACGTCGCAGCCGTCGACGGCGAGGCTGTCGCGGATCGCGACCAGCGTCGCCGCCAGCCGCTCGCCGGGGTAGCCGAAGGTCGAGGGCATGCCGAAGTCGAGGAAGTCGGCGACCGCGACGGCGCCGGCGTCGACATACTCCCACCGGTCCTTGCCGCTGCCCGAGCCGGTCACCTTGCCGGCGCCGGGACGCAGGCCGGCGCGGACCCAGCCGCGGATCAGCGCCGCGGCGGTGGTGGTCTTGCCCGCGTTCATTCCGGACCCGACCACCGCGATCGTCGGCGGCCGCCGCATCGGCATCGCCGGCGCCGGCCGGGCGAAGTCCTCGGTGGAGAGCGGCTCGCCGCCAGCCCCCACCAGCCCGCCGATGATCTCCAGCCCGGTGGGCTGCCCGTGGACGTCGTGGCTGGTCACCACCGACCCGATCAGCCCGCCGGCGGTGAGCAGGTGGGCGTGGGGGCTGTCGAGCACGTAGCCCTCATAGAAGTCGGTGGCGTAGCGGTTGCCGAGCGCCCCGACCACCAGGTCACCGCCGTGCAGGCGCATCCGCCGGCCGTTCCGGTTCTCGGCGTGGTCGTGCACCCCGATCTCGGTGATGCGTCCGACCACGAGGTCGCCGGACCGCGGCGGCCTCCGCCACTCGCCGACCGTCATGGGCGTGCCATGAGGCAGCGTTCTGGTCACATAGGTCCATTTCATGGCTGCGGCAGCCGACGTGGCCATCGATCCCCCTTCCCGAGCACTCGTCGAGCGCCGCCACGCCTCGGTGCCCACGCTACCCCCAGTCCTGTGTCTGTGTCAATTCAGGCTTGGTGTTCTTGCGATACTTGGTTTTTCGAGATCACCGGTGGCTGTCCGAATGTTATCCGGGAGTGCTGGCGTGGCGAACCAATGATTAAGGCTGCGCTCAGCTGATGCCGATCATCCACCACATCACCGAACCCACCGGGTGGGAGGCGGCACAGCTCACGGGACAGTACATTGGTGACTCCCTCGGCACCGAGGGTTCATCCACCGCTCGACCGAGCCTGCACAATACGGCGGGTCGGACCCGAGCGAGGAGGAAGCGAGATGGCCGATCTCCGGGAATCGCCGGCGCCGCCGGCCAGCCACGCCGACCTGCTCGAACGGGCCCTCGTCGCCCATCTCGGGACGGTGCGCCCCGACGGCTTCTCGCGCCAGTGAGCGAGCTCCAGGTCGAGGTCGAGCCCGGCGAGGCCGGCTTCGACGCCGCCCGGCTGTCGCGCATCCAGGGGCTCTTCGACGGCTACGTCGCGGACGGGCGGCTGCCCGGCTGGCTGGCGGTGGTCAGCCGCTTCGGGCGGGTGGTGCAGGTGGCGAGCGGCGGGCAGCGCGACCTCGAGGCCGGGCTCCCCGTCGAGCCCGACACCCGCTGGCGCATCTACTCGATGACCAAGCCGGTCACCTCGGTGGCGGCGATGATGCTCTACGAGGAGGGACGGCTCCAGCTCACCGACCCGGTGGCGCGGTTCATCCCCGGGTTCGCCGACGTGCGGGTGTACTCCAGGGGCTCGGCGCTCAAGCCCTCCACGGTGCCGGCGAGCGAGCCGATGCGGGTGTGGCACCTGCTCACCCACACCGCCGGGCTCACCTACGGCTTCCACCACGCCCACCCGGTCGACGCCATGTACCGCGCCGCCGGGTTCGACTGGGGCACTCCGCCGGACATGGACCTCGCCGCCTGCTGCGACGCCTGGGCGCGGCTCCCGCTGGTCTTCCAGCCCGGCGCGGAGTGGAACTACTCGGTCGCCACCGACGTTCTCGGCCGCGTCGTCGAGGTGGCCTCGGGCCTGCCCCTCGACCGCTTCCTCGCCGAGCGCGTGCTCGGTCCGCTGGGGATGACGGACACCGCCTTCTGGGCCGACGACGACCGCCTCGCGGCGCTGTACAGCCCCGACCCGCGCACCGGGAGGGCGGTGCGCAACGTGGAGATGGACGGTCCCGCCCGCCGGCCGCCGGTGTTCCTCTCCGGGGGCGGCGGCCTGGTGTCGACCGCGGCCGACTACCATCGCTTCACCCGGATGCTGCTCGGCGGCGGCGCCCTCGACGGGGTGCGGCTGCTCGGCACCCGCACCGTCGACTACATGGTGCGCAACCACCTTCCCGGCGGTGTCGACCTCGAGGTCTTCGGCCGGCCCCTCTTTGCCGAGATGCCGTTCGCCGGCGTCGGCTTCGGGCTCGGCGTCTCGGTGGTCGTCGACCCGGTGAAGGGGCATTCGCTGTGCAGCGCCGGCGAGTACGCCTGGGGCGGGGCGGCGAGCACCGCGTTCTGGGTCGACCCCGCGGAGCAGATCACCGCGCTGTTCTTCACCCAGCTGCTGCCCTCGAGCACGTATCCGATCCGCTCGCAGTTCCGCACCCTGGTGTACCAGGCGCTGGTGGACCGTCCGCGCTCCGGTGCGGAGGTTGCGGCGGTGGGCTGGCCCAGCTAGAGCAGGATCTCGACGTACCCGTCCGTTCCATGCACGCGGATCCGCTGCCCATCCCGGATCAGCCGGGTGGCATGCTCCACCCCCACGACGGCGGGCAGGCCGTATTCCCGGGCGATCACCGCGCCATGGGTCATCAGACCCCCGACCTCCGTCACAAGGCCCTTGATCCCGACGAAAAGGGGCGTCCAGCTGGGATCGGTGCAGGCGGTGACCAGGATGTCGCCCGTTTCGAGATCGGCCTCCGCCATGTCATGAATGACCCGGGCCCGCCCCTCGATGACCCCGGCGGAAACTGCCAAGCCGACCAGGGCACCGGCCGGCACGTCATCGCGCCGGTACGCCCCGGCGACGAGCTCGCCATCCGACGTGAGCACCCGGGGTGGCGTGAGCGCTTGATGCGACCTGAACGCGTCCTTGCGCTGGGAGATGACATGGTCATCCACCTGTTTCGTGCGCACGACGTCGTGGAGTTCCTGGAACGTGAGGTAGAAGATGTCCTCCTTCTCACCAAGCACGTGGGCCTGCACAAGGCGCTCGGCCTCGTCCAGCAAGGCCCGCTTGTACACGAAGTAGCGGCTGACCATGCCGTACTTCGGATACTCCCGGTAGCCGATGAAGGTCCGGACGCGGTCAATCATTCGCTTCGCCTCCTCGGCCTTCTGCTCTCCATCCGGCAAGGCCCGCAGGCGCTCCAGCAGCTCCTGTTCCTTCGTCCACGCCTCCTGCTGCCCTCGCTCGAAGCGCTGCTCGCCGGCGCCCGGCTCGAAGTTCCTGATATTGCCGAGGATCACGGGCACCAGCGTGGTGGGGCGTTCGCTCCAACGCGGCCTCGTGATGTCGATCTCGCCGACGCAGCGCATGCCATACATGTCGAGGAAGGCGCGGATGGCGTCTCGCGCTTCGCGTCCGCCGGTGAGCTTCGTCAGCTCATCCACGAAAGCTTCGTCCTCGACGTGTTGCAGAAAGGCCACCACCTCCGGATGCGGGCGGATCACGTCCGCAACGTGCATGAGCGCCAGCCCCATCTCCGACGTGACGTTGTACGGCACGGACTGGGTGAGGGTGTCGGCCGCGTTCTTCTCGCCCAGCCATTCCTGCAGGTGCTCGTTGAGCCACTGGGAGGCGTCCATCGCCGTCATGAACACCTGATGGCTGAGCGGATCGAACAGGATCCGCCTCATTTCCTGGATGTCCGCCAGGATGAAGTCGAGCAGCGCCGATCCGGACCTGGTCGCGATGTCGCGCTTCGCGGCGGCGATGGAGTCCTGACTGCGCCGTATCAGCTCGGTGGCGATCGCCGGATCGGTCTCGATCGGGGCCGCCGGGCCGCCCGCCGGCGGAGTGCCGGCGCCCTCGTCCGAGAGCAACGGGATGAAGTCGTCGCGTTCGACGATCGTCCGCAGCGCGTCCCCGGTCAGCGGATCGGATTTCCCGAATACTTCCACGAGCGCGGCGCGGCTCGCGCGCGAAGCCAGACGCGCAGTGACGTCGACGAACAGCCTGCCCCCGGCCACGCGCATCGGTGCCGGTGAGGTCAGCTGCCACAGGGAGAGCCCCAGCGGCTTCATGGGGTCGGTCATCATCTGCTGGTGACCGACTGAGACGTAGACGTGGTTCCCCGCGTCGCCGGCCTCCGGGATGGGGAACAGGGTTGTGATCGGACGGCTCTGGACAACCTGGAAATCATCATCGACCAGGCACCATTCGATGTCCTGGGGGCAGCCGAAATGCGCTTCGATTCGCCTGCCCAGCTGCACGAGCCGAATCACCTGCGCATCCGTGAGCGCCGGCTGCTGCTGCCGCTCCGGATCGATCGCCTGTTGCTGTGTTCCGCCTCCCGGCGAGGCGAAGATGGCGCGCTGCTTGGTGGCGACTGCCTGAGCGACGATGTGGCCGCCGCGCACCCTGTAGGAGTCCGCGTTCACCAGGCCTGAGACGAGGGCCTCGCCGAGGCCGAAGCAGGCCTCCACGGCGGCGACCCTCCGATTGCAGGTGACGGGGTCGGCCGTGAACAGGATGCCGGCCGCCTGCGGGAAGACCATCTGCTGCACGACCACCGCCATGTGGACCTTCGTGTGATCGAAGCCGTTCCGCATGCGGTAGGTCACGGCCCGCTCGGTGAAGAGCGATGCCCAGCACCGGCTGATGTGGTCGAGGATCGCTGTCGGCCCCACCACGTTCAGGTACGTGTCCTGCTGGCCCGCGAAGGAGGCCGTCGGCAAGTCCTCCGCCGTCGCGCTGGATCGGACGGCGTAGGCGGCCGGGTCACCGAGCCGGGCGAGCGGGCGGGTGATCGCCGCCGTCAGATCGTCGGGGATGGCGATCCCTTCGAGGGTCCGCCGGATCTCCGCGCTGAGCGCGCGGATCGCCTCCCGGTCGTCCGGCCTCAGGCGCGACAGCAGATCGAGCCGTTCGTCGATCGACGGCGCTGCCGCCACGATCCGCTGGAAGGCGTCCGTTGTCACGCAGAAGCCGGCCGGCACGCGGATGCCCTCGATCCGCGAAAGCTCGCCCAGGTGCGCGCCCTTGCCGCCGACGACCGCGATGTGCGTCTGGTCGATGTCCTGGAAACCCAACACGTAGCAGCCCAACCGCTCACCTCCCACTCGCCGAAGGGCGCTCGCCCGCCAGCACCAGCCCGGTCCGGCCTCCCCCGGCGATCACCGCCGCATGTCCCTGCATCACTTCGCCCCTCCGATCCGCAGGGTCCTCGCCTCGGACGGTCGATTGTGCGGCACGACCCCCGTCTTGCCGCAAGCACCCCGGCGCGGTATACATTGAGAGTGGCAAGGAGTGGGTTACTCCTCGCCTCAACCCCCGGGGGGTAGCCGGGATCTGTGGCGTCTGGCCTGCTCCTCGGAGTCGGGCCGGGGGGACCGCGGAGCATGCCGGGGTGGCGGTGCCGGCGCCCCGACGCGCTCTCAGCGGTCGAACACCGACCAGCAGATGTCGTTCCGCAACCGCTGGTCGTCGAGTACGAGCTCGCGAATCGCCTCCGGGAGCTGGTCGCGCTGCCACCGGCACTCGAGTCGCCGCGCGCTCTCGCCCTCTCCTGTCGGCGCGGCAGCGCGCGCGGCCTTGATCGCATAGGCGGCCGCACCGAGCTCGTGCGCGGCGACGTGTGCGACGGCCGCGGCCTGGCCGGCAGCATACGCGGCATGCCGTGCTGCCCCACTCAGGTCTCTGGCCGCGGCCATTGCATGGCCGGCCGCCGCGCGAGCCTCGGTCATGGTGATCTCGGCGCCCGCCCAGGCCCGCCCGAGTTCGATCGCGCGACGCGGTCGCCGGTCTTCGGGCTGAGCCGACTCGAAGAGGCCAAGAACGTGCTCCGCGCACGATGCCGCCCACAGGGCGAGGAGCTGGTGATCCGAGTCGGTGAGGGTCCCACCGCGGCGGATCGTCACGAAACGAGGGTCACGGTTTTTCGGGAGGATCACGCCAGCACCCCTTCGGCTCGCAGCTACCCGACGTCCACCACGGGGCCCCACCCCCCGAGACCCTCGACCAGCACACCGTTGCATCTGTACCCGGCTGCGGGACGGGTTGCGGCGCGAACTCGGGCTCCAGCGCGTGCTCCATGCACGCAGTATCCAGGTGGCCGAGGCGGTCGTACAATCCCGTCTCCGCCGAGAGCAGCCACGAGGAGAGGCCATGCCTGGACTGACCGATCTCTCCGAACGTGAGGTCCGGGCGTTCGCACCGGGGATCCGAGGGCAAGTGCTGCTTCCCACCGATGAGGCGTACGACCGAACGCGGGAAGTGTTCAATGGCATGATCGACAGACGCCCCGCGATCATCATCCGTTGCGCCGGCGTGTCCGACGTCGTCAGGGGTGTCGACTTCGCTCGGACCAAGGACCTGGCCCTCTCGGTTCGGTCGGGAGGTCATGGCGTGGCAGGCGGCGCCGTGTGCGATGGCGGCGTGATGCTCGACCTCTCGCCGATGAAGGGCATGAGGGTGGATCCACGACGCCGGACGGCGGACGCGCAGGCGGGCCTCACGCTCGCGGAGTTCGATCACGAGACGCAGGCTTTCGGGTTGGCCACCACCATGGGTGTGGTCTCCATGACCGGTATCGCCGGTCTTACACTTGGCGGCGGACTCGGCTGGTTGAATGGCAAGCACGGCTTGGCGTGTGACAACGTACTCTCTGCTGATATCGTCACCGCCTCGGGGGAATTGTTGACGGCTTCCGCCGAACGGCATGAGGATCTGTTCTGGGGTCTCCGGGGTGGCGGTGGCAACTTTGGGGTCGTAACCTCGTTCCGCTACCGGCTCCATCCTGTGCGGACCGTGATAGCTGGGGGCATCGTATTCGAGCCGACGCGGACGCGAGATGCCCTCGAGTGCTACCAAGAGGTAGCGAGTGCGTTTCCTGCTGAGTTGACCGCAGCGGCTTCCCTGTTCAGGGGCCCGGACGGTCGACCAACGCTCGCAGTCGGAGTTTGCCACTGCGGGACTCCGGATGAGGCGGCGCGCGCCCTCCGGCCTCTCCGCAAGATCGCGCCGGTTGTTGAAGACGGCATCGGACCGATGGAGTATCAGTCCCTGCAAGGCCGATCTGACGGCGGGTTCCCGCTTCGACAGCAACACTACTGGAAGAGCGGCTTTCTGAAGAATCTGGGCGACGGTGCCATCGAGGTCATGATGGCGTTCGTCGAGCAGATGCCTTCTGCTCTCAGCGCCGACGCGGGACTCCAGCAGTTGCACGGGGCCGCCGCTCAGGTGCCCAGGGACGCCACGGCCTTCCCGCATCGCGACGACCACCATGACTTTCTGATCCTGTCCCAATGGCCTGATCCGGCCGACTCGGCACGGAATATGGACTGGACCCGTCGATTCTTCGAGGCGATGACGCCGTTCCTCGAAAACGCGGTCTACGTGAACAACGTGGGAGACGGAGAGAACCGGGCGCGTGAGGCGTTCGGCGGCAACTACGAGCGCCTCGTCGCCCTGAAGGACACCTATGATCCGACCAACCTCTTTCGCATGAAGAGGAACATCCAGCCGTCCGCCCGACGCGACTAGTGGCCTCCGGCCGAAATTCGTGACCCAGGAATCACCGCGTGAGCAGGCCGTGTCGGTGGGCGTACACCACGGCGTGGATCCGGTCGCGGAGGTCGAGTTTGGCCAGGATTCGCGACACGTGGGTCTTGACGGTCTCGTCTCCCACGTGGAGACGGGCACCGATCTCTGTGTTGCTGTAACCGCTGGCGACGAGCAGGAGTACCTCGTGCTCCCGCGCGGTGAGACGATCGAGCCCCGGTGCGTGCGCCGTGCTGGTGCCGGCCGCTGCGACACTGGAGGCGAACCGAGCGATGAGACGGCGCGTCACCGAGGGGTCGATGAGTGCGTCGCCCCGCGCCGCGACCCGGATCGCAGCGACGAGCTCCTCCGGAGGCAGGCTCTTGAGCAGGAAGCCACTCGCCCCGGCTGTGAGGGCACGGTACACGTACTCGTCGGCGTCGAAGGTCGTCAGCACCAGCACGCGAGTGGTGCTCCGGCCGCCGGCCAGGATCGCGTCGGCCGCGGCGAGGCCGTCGACCTTCGGCATGCGCACGTCGAGGATCGCCACGTCCGGTCGAAGCCGGGTCACCTCGGACACGGCATCCCGCCCGTTGTCGACCTCGGAGACGCACTCGAAGTCCGGCTGGGTGTCGAGCACGGCCCGTAGGCCGGAGCGGAACATGGCATGGTCATCGGCGAGAAGGATCCGGACGGTCATGCGTCGGCAGCGAGGGGGAAGGTGGCGGTCGTCTCCCAGCGGCACCCGGTGAGATCAGGGCCGTACGAGACGCTTCCGTCGAACACGGCGACTCGCTTGCGGATCCCCGCCAGTCCACGCGCACCACGGCGTCGTTCGACGCTGGGGTGTCTGGGTGCGGAGCGAGCGGCCGGCGACAGGATGCCGTTGCACGCGGTCAGTGACACCGCGGCCTCCTCGTACCGCAGATCGACCTCCACAAGAGATCCGTCACCGTGGCGCAGGGCGTTGGTCAGCATCTCCTGGGTGATCCGGTACAGGGCGATGTCGAGTGACTCCGGGACTGGGCGGGCCGCGCCGTGGGTGCTGAGCCTGACCGGCAGGCCGGCGCCACGGACTCCGTCGAGGAGGTCCTCGAGATTGCTGAGGCCGGGCTGGCGGCTCCCGTCGGTGGTGTCGCCGTGGAGCAGGTCGAGGAGGCGGCGGAGGTCGGCCATGGCCGACCGGCTTGCCATCTCGACGGCGGTGAGCGATTGGGCTATGCCGTCGGCACCGTCCCCGGCGGTCAGACGGAGACGTGCTGCACCGGCATGCACGCTGATGGCGCTGACGTGGTGGGAGATGCCATCGTGCAGGTCGCGGGCGATGGCGCTGCGTTCCTCGCTGACGGCGTGATCGACGGCGGCTCTGGCATCCCGCCGCTGCTTCTCGGCGCTCTGCTCGAGCTCGGCGATGTAGGCCCCTCGGTCGGTGGTGTAGCGGCCGACCAGCCAGGGGAGCGCGGCGTCCTTGAGCACCTGGACGAAGAGCCCCTCGCCGCCCACCTCCCCGCCGCGCATGAGGTGCTCCGCGCCGATGCCGAGCGCCAACGCCAGCAGCGCTATCGTCGCGGGACCGCCACGCAGCCAGGCGCCGGCGCGATAGGCCGCGACCAGGGCACCGGCGCCGTTGCCGTGGCCTCTCGGGCTCGATCCGCCAAGCACGCCGATGGCCATCGTCCCGATGACGGCGTGGCCCACGGCCACCCAGCCTGAGTAGCGGGCTGGCAGGGCAAGCGCAGCATCGACCGCCGCCACGGCCAGGAGCACCGCCCAGTCCTGTGCCCGGAGCTGGGAGACGGGACCGGCGGACAGGAATGCGGCCACATCGGCGAGCAGACACACCCCGGCGACGAGCAACGACTGTCGCTGGAGCGCACTGCTCAGGTCGCGAACGCCTCTGATCACGCGACTGGTCGGGCCCAGGGCACCGGTGGTGACGGTGGCAGCGGCTGGCTCCACGCTGCCGATGGTGGGGGCATCGTGGCCTCTGCGAATCCCCCATGAGAGGGACGCGAGTCCCCCACGCGAGGGACATGACGTCCCTCCGCACGGTGACGACGGTGCACGAGAGGTCTCCTACTGTGGAGAGCATGATCGCACCCGGAGGAGGGACGCCCGTCATGGACACCCCCGCTCGACCCAGAACGACCACCGGGATCGGGGAGACGCATCCGCGCGCCGATGGCCGCGTGGCCCGCTCCGGCGCCTGGGCCGTGTGGGCCGGGAGCGCCATCAGCACGCTGGGCATCAGCTGGGACGTGCAGTGGCACAAGATGGTCGGGCCCGACACCTTCTTCACGCTGCCCCACCTGGCGCTCTACTCGGGGAGTGCGATCGCCGGGATCGCAAGCCTCGTCATGGTGCTCACGGCCACAGTTGCCCACCGGACCGGCCGGCCCGTGGCGCGGACGATAGGGGGCACGCCCGTCCGGCTGTTCGGTGGCGCGGTCACCGCCCCCCTGGGCTACCTGATCTCGGGGCTCGGCGCGGCATCGTTCCTGCTCTATGGACTGCTCGATCTATGGTGGCACTCGATCTATGGCTTCGACGCCGTGCTGAACACCCCGTCGCACGTGGCCCTGTTCCTGTCGATCTCGATCACCATGATCGGCGGCCTCATCGTTTTCGCCGCCGCACGTGACCAGCTCTGGGCCCAGGCGGGAATCGCGGTCACCATCCCGATCCTGATCACCTTCATGCCGATCACCACCAACGCGTTCAGCACCCTGTCCCTTCCCCTGGACCCGGTCATCGTCGGCATCATCTTCTTCTCCTCGATGCTGCTGATCGTCGGCGCCGGCCTCCTTCGGCGTCCCGGTGGGGCCATCGCCGTCGCCGCGGCACTCGGGATCCTCCAGGCGTTCCTCTGGTGGTTCTCGCCCTGGGCCGCCGTCACCTACGCCGCCTCGATCGGGCTCCCCCTCCGCGACGGGCTCGTCCCCGCGCCACCCGAGGTGCCCGGCGCTGTGCCGATGTTCCTGGTCATCGCGGCACTGGCCGTCGAGGCCCTCTTCTGGAGGGCACGCATGCGCCAGCTCGACGCCTGGAGGGTGGTGCTGGTGGCCGGCACCCTGACAGCGCTCGTCGTCGCCGCCACCCTGCCGCTGCAGATGACCCTCACCGATCCCACCGCGGGCATCGGCCTTACAGACGTGGCACTCATCGTCGCCCTCGGGACCCCATTCGGGCTCCTCGCCGGCTTCCTCGGTGCTCGGCTCATCACCATGTTGCGCGCCACGGCGCAGACGACGAAGGAGTCGTGATGCACAGCCGGAGTCACCGCTCCCATTCGCACCGGCTGGCCGCCGCGACGATGGTGACGGCCGCGCTGTGCGTCGTCGGCGCCGCCCCCGCGATGGCGTACGCGCCTGTCAGCGTCGTCCACACCGAACGCGCCCAGGCCGGACCCTACGCCGTCACCGTCGGCTTCTCCACCTGGCCGATCCGCGCCCTGAAGTCCCTGGACTTCACCTTCATGCCCGATGGCGGCATCGCGGGCACTTCGGGGCAGCTGCTCCTGGACGGCCCCGGTGTCAAGTCCGACATGCGTGTCACGCCTCTCGTGCGACATCCCCGCAAGCGCGATCGGTGGGGGCTGGACACCAAGTCCTTCAGTGCCCCCGGCATCTACTTCATCGGGTTCGCCATCGACGGGCCGCTGGGACACGGGGAGGGATCTCTGCCTGGGGTTGTCGTGCAGAGCCAGCCGGGCCCCCCCATGGCGCTGAGCTGGACGGTCGGCTCGCTGCCCTTCATCGGCCTCGTCGTCTTCCTGGCGGTGGCCTGGCGACGCATCCATCCTGGTCGCCAGCCGCTGACCCTCTAGGCATCAAGCCCGGAGCAGGTCTGGCCGCCGGCGCAGCTTACGTATACCTGCTTGTCGAGGCAGGGCACCGTGGACCAGGCCACTGGGCGCTAACGTACCTGGAGCGGAGGACTGGCGGCGACACGCCCCCCCGAGCGGTGCCTGAAGCCCGGGAGTGCGGGTATGCACGGGTCTGCGATCGTCGCGTGACGCGCACGCAAGGACCCACGGGATGGCTTCGGCGCAAGATGCGCTCAGCCACATGAGGTTCCCCGTCGCCCG
>DASXNK010000208.1 GCA_036495095.1 Candidatus Dormiibacterota bacterium
CTGCATGAACGGGCCCGGACAGGACCGCCTCGGTCCGACCGCCCGACAGTTCCCAGGGACCTTCCACGAACGGGCCCGGACGTCCGACGGCCTGCCTCTTAATCCCTTTGTCGCAGGTTCGAGTCCTGCAGCGGGTACCAGCTTTTGAATACGGATCGGGCGGTCGGAGGGGCCTCTGCGGCGCCCGGCTGGGAGGTCTGACAGCAGCACTGACAGCAGCTGGCTGGACGCAGCCAGGGGCTGTGTGATCGGCGCGCCAGACCGCCCCTCAGAAGGGGAAGGCGACCAGGCCGCAGGCGCCTCGGGTGCGCATCAACATCTGATCGTCCTGCGCGGCGACCTGGCCGGGGATGCCCGTCGGCGATGCGAACGACTCGGACGAAAACGGAAGTGGCGTGGGGATCGCGGTCGGGCCCGCCGTTGAGAGGGGGGACTCGACTGACGGTACCGCGGCACGGCAAGCGCTCCCCAGCAACCAGCTGTCGCCCAGGCGCCGGAACTGGTACTCCAACGCGATCAGCTGCGGTTCGAAGATGACCGTCTGGTAGCCGTTCGCACCGACCGCAACATCCCGCTTCACCCGGATCGTCGCCTCCACGGTCATCCCATTCGGGTTGCCCGACACAAGGCGCGCCGAGCCCACGCGCTCATATGACCGCTCCCGCCGGGAACCTTCAGCCCGCAGATACTCCATGAACGCCCTGTCGACCTCGAACGCCGTGTCGCTCACCGTCCTGTTGAGCTGCACCAGGTCCCGGTCTTCGTAGGCGGTCTGCACACCCTGAAGGTATCCATCGACGACGTCGTTCGCGGCAGGGAGAGGAGCGGGACCTGCAGGCAAACTCGGACCGCCGCAGCCGCACGAAAGGCAGACCACGACGGCTCCGGTCATCGCAGCGGCGGCGCCGCTTCGAGTTGGCTTCACCCATTCGCTCCGGACGTCAGCTCGAACCGGTCGACCCCGTCAGGACGCGATTCATCCTTTCCGCTGCCTCCTCCTGCAAGGCGGGGATGACGTCACTGTAGGTGTTCAGGGTGAGACTGATCTGAGAGTGCCCCAGCACCTCCATGACCACGCGCGGCGACACGCCCTGAGCCAGCAGCAGTGAGGCACACGCATGCCGAAGGTCGTGGAACCGCTGCCGCCGGAGCCCCGATGCGGGCCGATCGTGTCATCGAATGGTGGCACGTACTGAGTTAAGAGAGCAACCCTGAGAGCAACCGGAGGAGGGTCCATCGCTCTCACCGTCGCCGCGCCATTCCGATCAGCCCGATCGCCGCCAGCGCGCCCAGGCACATCAGTCCCTCGATGACCAGCGACGTGGTGATCAGCCGGCCCACGCTGCTGGTCCCGATGAGAACGCCCATCAGCGCGTAGAGCACCGCGGGGACCGAGATCACCGCGAAGAGGACCCGAGGCATCGACCTCCTCCAGCCCGGCGGCGACGGGATGACGTGACTGTACGTGTTGAGGGTCAGGGCCACCTGCGAGCCCGAGCACCTTCATGACCACCCGCGGCGAGACGCCCTGGGCGAGGAGCAGCGAGGCGCAGGCGTGGCGGAGGTCGTGGAACCGCTGGCGGCGCAGCCCGGTCCGCTCCAGCAGCCGCTGGAACCAACCGGATGGTGACGCTGCTGGCGTGGAGCGGGCGGCCGAGCTCGGTGACGAAGACGAGGTCGAGGTCGGCCCAGAGCTGTGCGGCGACGAGTCGCTCCTCGAGCTGCCGGGCCCGGTGGGCGCGGAGTTGGGCCACGACCACCGCCGGCAGGTGGACGGTCCGCCGGCTCCGCCGCGTCTTCGGCTCGACCAGCCGGAAGACGCCCTCGATCCGCTGGAGGGAGTTGCGGACGGCCAGGGTCCCCCTGCGGAGGTCGACGTCGCTTGCGTTAGGGCAGGGAGACCGCCGCCACCCAGCGCCCGTCGGAGGCCTGCCGGTAGATCGACCCCTCGTTGTTGCCGCGCTTCGCCGCCATGGTCACCAGTCCACGCCGGGCCGTAGCTCGTCGCACCGCGGAGGCTCGCTGGGACGCCGAAGGGGAGGCGACGGAGCGCCAAGGGTCGGCGGACGGCCGGCCTGGGCCGCGCGGCGCCGGACGAAGGCCTCGACCTCCGCCTGGGGGATGCGAACGAGCCGGCCGATGGGAACCGGCCCGATCTCGCCGCGCCGGACGAGCTCCCGGACCTATCGGGTGGTGCAGCCGAGGAGCCCGGCCACCTCGGCGGCGCTGTAGAGCCAGCGGGCTCCCCAGCGGTCGCCGGCGATCTTGGCGGGCTGCGAGCCCTTCACCGACGAGCAGCGTGACGCTGTGAAGCGGGCCTGCGAGGCCCTCGACCGCGGTGAGGGCATCGCGCTCGAGGCAGCTGATGGCGGAGCTCGACGAGGCTGGCTGACCCGCCCAGCTGGCGGATCATCGCCTCGTTGCCCACAGCACTTCCCCGAGCTCCCTCGAGCGCGAGAACTCTGCCCGGCCGGTGAGCCACCGAGCGCGAGCGTGAGCGTTGCCGAACCCGAGAAAGGCGTCTAGCATTGCCTGCCATGTCTCGTACAAGAAAGCTCGCGCTCGCCGTCATCGCCGCCGTCGTCGGCCTGTCGTTCAACGTCGTCGGAGTCGTTCCTCCGGGCCAAGCCCACGGCACCACGGCGTTCGCCTTCACCCAGGCCGATCCGACGATCACCATCACCAACGAGGGCCTCACCTACCCGTTCACCCCGACACAGGTCAACGGCAGGGTCGGGGGATGGATCATCGTCACCAACAAGGATCCGAACTGGATCCACAACGTTCGCGCCGAGGACAACTCCTTCGAGGTGGACATACTTCCGGGGAGAAGCGCGAGGCTGATCGTATCGAAGGCTGGAAGGTATCCGTACTACTGCAAGTACCACCCCGCCAACCACAACCCCGCCACGCTGACCATAACGTGAGCCCGCGCCTTCGGGCGCGTCCAACCCACCCGCCTGCGAGACGTTGGTTCCCGCCAATGTAGGTTGGAGGAGCTGGGTGACGTGGGGCGACCCTCGCTGCAGCCACGGTGCACGGTCCGGTGACCGCCCGAGGTCGGCCCCCGGCCTTCCGCCGCCGGCAACCCGCTACGCTGCCGCTGCATCGGCGCCGGAGTGCACACCGGGCTCAGCGGGGGAACGGCTGTCATCATCGAAGGCCGGCGAGGCGGCTTCGTCAGGAGGCGGGCTCGGATTCGAGGCTGGTACGGGACGCTCTCGGGGCTCAGGGCGGACACGGTCGAGATCCGGCTCGTCCTCGGCGACGGCGCCGTCCACCTGGTGCGCTTCCCGGTCACGAGCGGCGGGGCGAAGGTGTGGATCGGGATCACGCCGGTGGGAAGCGGCCACCGGTTCGGCTTCCTCGAGGTGCGCGACGGGCCCGACGGCCATCCTCACATGCGTCTCTCCGTGCCGGTGCCGCCGGACGACGAGCTGTGGATGCACGAGGGCAGTGCGTCGACCGCCGACGCGGAGGCCTTCGTGGTGCTCACCGCCACCAGCTTTCGGGTCGCGATCGTCGCCACCCAGCCGGCCGGTCCAGACGGCGGCTGATCGCCGAAAACCACAATCCCCACAAGGGGTCGACGGTCGTCGGGACCGGGCTCGACGGCAGTGAATTTGACACCGTGTTCAGGCTACGTTTACCTTGGGTGGCCTCCGGCTCATCAGCCAGAACGAGAGGAGGGGTCCCGGGATGCGACGTGTCCTCGTGGGCATCGGTGCGCTGATCGCCGTCGCCGGCGTCAGCGGCTGCGGCGGCGCCAGGGCGACCGAGGCGCCGGCGAGCGGCGCCGCTCAGGTGCGGCTGGAACCGGTGCCGGGAACCGATCGCGACGTCGTGGTCCTCACCGCGGCCGCGGCGCTGCGGCTGGGCGTCAGGACCGAGGCGGTGCTCCCGGCGATCACCGCGGCCGGCGGTGACACCGCGGCCCCCGCCGACCAGTCGCTCGTCCCCCTCGCCGCCATCCTGTACGACCGCAACGGGGCGGCCTGGATGTACACCCTCACCAGGCCGCTGGCATTCGCGCGCGTGCCGGTCACCGTGGTGCGGGTCGAGGGCCTCGGGGCGGTGGTGCAGTCGGGGCCGGCGGTGGGGACGCAGGTGGTGACCGTCGGCGGCGCCGAGCTGCTCGGCGCCGAGCACGGGGTCGCGAGCGGCTGAGCCCGGTCCCCGCCGGCACGCGGGGGCGCCGGTGTGGTCAGCTGGTGCGGTGTTCTGCATGACCGGGACCGGAAGGCCGCCGCGCCGGCTCGCCATCGCCGTCGCCGTGCTGGTCACGCTGGTGGTTGTCGGCGCGACCTGGGTGGTCGCCCGGCAGTTCCTCGCCCATGCCACGCCACCCCCCGGGGTCAGCCTGACGGGTGGCGTGGGGTCATGAGCGAGGACACCACTCTCTACTTCAACCCCGCCTGCAGCAACTGCCGGACTGCGCGCGGGCTGCTCGAGGGGCGGGGGGTGCCGCTGCGCATCATCGAGTACCTCGAGGAGCGCCCCGGTCGCGAGGAGCTGGAGCGGCTGATGACGATGCTGGGCATCGACGATCCGCGCGCGATGCTCCGCGAGAAGGAGCCGAGGTACGCTGAGCTCGGCCTGGCCACCGCGAGCCGGGAGGCGGTGCTCGACGCCGTCGTCGAGAATCCGATCCTGCTCCAGCGGCCCATCATCGTCCGCGGCGACCGGGCCGTGATCGGGCGCCCACCGGAGCGTCTGCTCGAGCTCCTCTGAGGTCAGACTCCCGGGGATGAGCGGTGCCGACGAGACCACCGACGGCGCTCCCGGACCGGTGATCCGCGGGCTGTCGACGCGGATCGTCTACGAGAACCGCTGGATGCGGGTGCGCGAGGACGAGATCCTGCGTCCGGACGGCTCGACCGGCGCCTACGGGGTGGTCGACAAGCCCGACTTCGCGCTCGTCATCCCGCTCGACGGCGACGGCGTCCACCTCGTCGAGCAGTACCGTTACGCGGTGGCGGCGCGGTCGTGGGAGTTCCCGCAGGGCACCTACCCCGACCGTCGCGACGGCGACCCCGCCGAGCTGGCCCGGATCGAGCTCGAGGAGGAGACCGGCCTGCGGGCGGCGCACCTCCAGCACCTCGGCTATCTCTACCAGGGGCCGGGGCACAGCAGCCAGGGGATGAACGTCTTCGTCGCCACCGGGCTGTCGCCGGGCCAAGCTCGCCGGGAGCTCGAGGAGCAGGACATGCGGCAGCGCTGGGTCAGCCGCGCCGAGCTCGAGGAGATGATCGGCCGCGGCGGTATCCGCGACTCCTCGTCGGTCGCCGCCTACGCCCTGCTGGTGCTCCACGAGCGGCGCTCCGAGCCGTCCGGATGAGCCTCCGCCTCCCCGATCCCTGCCTGGTGGTGCTGATCGGCGCCTCGGGATCGGGGAAGTCCACCCTCGCCCGGCGCCACTTCGGCGACACCGAGGTGGTCTCCTCCGACCGCTGCCGGGCCCTGGTCGCCGGCGACGAGATCGCGCGCGACGCCGACGAGGACACCTTCGCGGTGGTGCACGCGATCTGCAGCGCCCGCCTGCGCGGCGGGCTCCTCACCGTGGTCGACGCCACCAACCTGCACGCCGCCTCCCGCCGCACGGTGGTGGGGCTCGCCCGCGAGCACGGCCGGCCCGCGGTGGCGCTCGTCCTCGACCTCCCCGAGGCGGTGTGCCAGGAGCGGAACCGGGCCCGCGGCGAGCGCGGCGTCGGTCCCCACGTCGTCCGTCATCAGCAGCTGCTGCTGCGCCGGGCGATCCCGGAGCTCCAGGGGGAGGGCTTCGACCAGGTCGTCGTCCTCGAGGACGACGCCGCCGTCGAGGCGCTCCGCGTCGAGCGGGCCGAGCACCCGGGCGGCGGCGCGCCGGAGCCCCGGCAGGTGGTCGCCGATGCCGGCGACGGCGGCCCCGGCTACGCCCTCGACCTGAGCGCGGCCGAGCGCACCCGCTACCGCTTCATGGCGCAGCGTGCGCTGCGGCTGGAGGGCGAACGGTGGCGGCGGC
Source organism: Candidatus Dormiibacterota bacterium (assembly GCA_036495095.1). Lineage (NCBI taxonomy): Bacteria > Bacillati > Candidatus Dormiibacterota > Candidatus Dormiibacterota bacterium. The sequence goes on from DASXNK010000208.1 coordinate 6,002, forward strand.
ACGGGGTGGTGCCCGGGGCGCGGGTCGCCGACGTCGGCTGCGGCCCGGGCGCGGTGCTCGTCGAGCTGGCGCGGCTGGTCGGCGACACCGGAGCGGTGGTCGGGGTGGAGCCCGGAGCCGAGGCGCGCGCCGCCGCCGCGGAGGAGATCGCGGCGGCGGGGCTGACCAACGCCGAGGTGATCGAGGGACGCGCCGACGCCACCGGCCTCGCCCCGGGATCGCAGGACGTGGTGATGGTCCGGCTGGTCCTCTTCCACGTCGGCGCCGGCGCCCAGGCCGCCGTCGACCACCTGGCGACGCGGGTGCGGCCGGGCGGCCACCTCTACCTCGCGGACGTCGACGTCACCGGGGTTCGGATGAGCCGCGACGACGACGACGTGCTCGAGGGCGCGGAGCGGTATCGGGAGTTCCAGCGGCGCCGGGGCTGCGACGTCGCCATCGGCCCGCGCCTCGGCTCGCTGGTGCTGACGGCCGGGCTCGACCTGGTCGACCGCGACGCCGTGATCAACACCATCCCCCGCGAGATCCTCGCGCTCGGCGGTGCGCTGGCGGCCTCCCAGCGGGAGATGCTCGCCGCGGGGGCGGCGACCGAGGAGGACGTGATGCGCTGGACCGCGGCGCGGCGCCGGATGCTGGAGAGCCCGGACGCAGCGATGTTCGTCCCCACCTACCTCGCGGTCGGTCGCCGTCCCGAGTAGGGTCGGGGCACGGCCGGTCACCTGGCCGGCGGCGGGCCGCCTCCGGGTGAGCAGGGCCGGTGGGAGCGAAGGAGGATGTGATGGCCAGGACGGTGGTGGTCGGCGCCGCGCTTCTTCTCTCCGCGTGTGGCTCGGCGGGTCCGGCGGCGTCGCCGAGCCCACCCGCCGCCACCTCGGCCGCCACGATCGCGGCCACCTCGACAGCGGGAACCACCGGCACCTGCCTGCAGCGCTCCTCGCCACCGCCGCCGGCGGCCTCCGGCCCGGGGCCGCAGGTGCCCGCGCTCGCCACCGTCCAGTTCGTCTCGCCGCGGCAGGGGTGGGTGGCGGGCCGCGGCCGCATCCTCGCCACCACCGACGCCGGCACCACCTGGACGGCGCAGTACCAGGGACCGGCCCAGATCACCCTCGTCGACTTCGTCGACGCCCGCACCGGCTGGGCGGTGGCCCTCGACGGCCTGCTCGGCACCACCGACGGAGGCGGCTGCTGGCGCCGCCTCGGCGAGCCCTCCCAGCTCCTGGTCGCGGTGCACTTCGTCGACCCGCGCCGGGGCTGGGGGGTCGCCGGCTCGACCGCGGTGCGCGCGAACGGCCTGCCCACGACGGTGGCGCTCGGCGACGGGGTGCCGGTGCAGCCCGCCGGCGGGCGCCTGGTGACCACCGACGACGGCGGCCGGAGCTGGCACGATGTCGCCACCACCCCCCCTGACGTGCAGAGCGTCTGCTTCAGCGACCCCGGCCACGGCTGGCTCGGCGCCGGCGGCCAGCTCTACCGCAGCATCGACGGCGGCGCCGGCTGGCAGCTCGTGCCCGGGCTGCCCTTCCCCAGCGGAGGCAGCGGCGTCGTCTCCCTCCAGTGCGCCGCGCCGGACTCCGCATGGCTGCTCGACCTGAGCCTGCAGGGCGCCGCCGGCAACTCCCCGTACGCCGCCTTCGCCGCCAGCGGCGGCCATCCGCCGGTCGAGCTCTTCGAGGACATGTTCGGGGGTGGCGCGAGCCGTCCCATCCCCGGCTCCTTCCCGGGTCCGTTCAGCGTCCTCGGCGCCACCGCCGCCGCCTTCCTCGGACAGACCGGGGCGCTGCCCCCCAACCCGGTGGGCTTCGAGGAGGCGGCCGTCGCCGGCACCACCGTCTCGATCACCCACGTCGAGAGGGTGCCGGGCATCGACCGCGCCTGGGGCGCCGGCTTCACCAGCCCCACCACCGGCTGGGTGGTCGCCGACACCGGCGGCGAGGCGGGCCAGGCGGTCATCCTCGCCACCACCGACGCCGGCCACACGTGGATCCGGCAATACGCGACCGCCCGGTAGCCCGGTCGCGCTGGGCGTCGAGCGGCGGCCACCGGCCGGGTGGCATCAGCGTGAACACGACCGGGGCGGACGGAAGGGCGGGACCCGACAGGGTCCCGCCCCGCCCTGCCCCCGAGAGGACGGGCATGGCACCCCCAGCTGGTACCCGGCACTGGTGGACGTTCCACCGACCGTTCTGCCTCGTCCGTCGAGAAAGCGGCGTGGTTGGCGAGGTTGGAGTGATCCAGCCTCTGCTCCTGCAACGGCGGACGCGTCCACATCTTGCAGGTCGGGCGGAGCTCGGCCGGGCGGAGGGCGCCCTACGCCTGACCGCGGCGGCCGCGCAGCGCGACGACCGCGACCAGCGCACCGGCGCCGAGCGCCAGGAGCCCGGCGGCGCCGGCGGCCACGCCGGTGGACGGGATGCCCGGACCCCCGGCCGGCGACGGCACCGCCGCCGCCTCGCCGGTGCCCATGGCCGGCGTCCCGGCGGCGGCACCGGTCCGGCCGGCGGAGGTGAGGATCCCCGCCGCCTGCCCCGGGAAGTCCAGCAGCCGGTCGACGGAGCCGACCGCAGCGCTGCCCACCCCGCCGCTGGCTCCCGACCGGAGGAGGGTCACCACGAGGACCCCGGGAACCGCCGCGGGGATGCCCGGGCTGTCGCCGGCGCGGCCGAGCAGCTGGGCGCCGCCGACCGAGGCCACGTACGCGTCACCGTGCTCGTCGCCGGTCGCCTGGGAGTGGAGGACGATGATCACCAGCGCGCCGTTGGCGAGCCCGATGTCGGCGCCGTTGGCGGCCCCGTAGCCGCCCGACCTCGCACCGGAGTGGGTGGCGTCGGCGAACGTCTCGAGCACCGCCACGGTCACCAGTCCGCCGGTGGTCGAGTCCTCGCCCGACGGCAGCACCCCGAGGTCGACGAGCGCGGACCGCGACTGCGACGCCGGTGGGCCGCCGGTCTCGGTGCCCGTCTCCCAGCTGGCCAGGGCGATGTCGAGGACCGGATTGCCGGGCAGGGCGACCAGGGAGCCCCGGGCGGAGCCGCCGCCGCGGCTCGAGCCGCCCACCAGGTCGTGGCCGAGCAGCCGCAGCGCGGTCGCCCGGGCGGTGGTGCCCTCGGGCCCGGCGCTCGCCGCGGTGCAGCTGACGCAGGTGTCGAGCGGCGCCACCTCCAGGCCGGTGGCGGCGGCGCCGCCGGGGGGCGCGACCACCGCCGCGGACGCCGAACCGGCGCCGGCTGCGACCGCGGCGGCGAGGGCGAGCGGCGCCAGCGCCCGGAGCATCACCGCGCCGCCACGCCCGCGAGCGCCGCGGAGAAGGTGTCGAGGTCGGAGTCGGAGAAGAGCGCGAACCGCACCTCGCGCAGCGGCGTCCCCTCCTCCTCGAGCGCCTCCCGCGCCGCCTCCACGGCGATCGGCGCCGCGCGCTCCACCGGGAACCCGTAGATGCCGGTGCTGATCGAGGGGGACGCGACCGTGGCGCATCCCTCGGCGGCGGCGAGCCCGAAGGCGGTGCGGTAGGCGGAGCGCAGCTGGGCGTCGCACTCCTCGGCGCGCCGCTCGCTCCAGCGCGGACCCACCGCGTGGACGATGTGGCGAGCCCGCATCCGGTGGCCGGAGGTGATCACCGCCGACCCGGTGGGGCAGCCGTCGGGGTGGCGGCGGCGCAGCTCCTCCTGCAGCTCGCTGCTGCCGGCGGCGCGGTGGATGGCGCCGTCGACGCCCCCACCCCCGGCGAGGTGGGCGTTGGCGGCGTTGACCACGGCGTCGACGTCGAGGGTGGTGACGTCGGCGCGCTCCACGGTGATCCGCCCCGCGCCCGCCTGCAGCTCACCGGACGACCTCGCCACCGCGACGCTACTCCGCCTCGTCGACCGCAGAGAAGGCGAGGCAGGCGTTGTGGCCGCCGAAGCCGAACGAGGTGCTGATCGCGAGCTTCGGCGAGGCCGTGCGTCCGACGTTGGGGACGTAGTCGAGGTCGCACTCGGGATCGGGCTCGTCGAGGTTGATGGTGGGCGGCAGGTAATGGTCGTACATGGCCAGTACCGAGACCATCGCCTCGAAGGCGCCGGCGGCCCCGAGCAGATGCCCGGTCATCGACTTCGACGACGACACCGGGATGCGCGCCGCGTTCTCCCCGAACACCGCCTTGAAGGCCCGGGTCTCGGCGGCGTCGTTGAGCGGTGTGCTGGTGCCGTGGGCGTTGATGTAGCCGACCTCCTCGGGCCGCCGGCCGGCGCGCTGCAGGGCGCGCTGGATGCAGCGGATCGCCCCCGAGCCGCTGGGGTCGGGCGCGGTGATGTGCGAGGCATCGGCGGTGGCGCCGTACCCGGTCACCTCCGCGTAGATGCGCGCGTTGCGGGCGAGGGCGTGCTCGCGCTCCTCGAGCATGAGCACGGTCGCTCCCTCGGCGAGCACGAAGCCGTCACGACCCCTGTCGAAGGGCCGCGAGGCGCGCTCGGGGTCGTCGTTGCGGGTCGACAGCGCCTGGGTGATCGCGAAGGACGCGATGGCGATCGGGGTGATGCCGGCCTCGGAGCCGCCGGCGAGCGCGGCCTCGGCGTCGCCGCGCTTGATGATCTCCGCCGCCTCGCCGATGGCGTGGGCGCCCGACGCGCAGGCGCTGACGATGGCGAAGTTCGGCCCCTTGGCGCCGAGGTCGATCGCGACCATGCCCGCCGCCATGTCGGCGATCATCGTCGGCACCGTGAACGGCCAGACCCGGCGCCAGCCCTTCTCGTGGAGGGCCAGGGTCTCGTTCTCCATGACGTCGAGGCCGCCGACCCCGGAGGAGATGATGACGGCGACGTCCTCACCCTCGGCGGCGACGTCGAGCCCGCTGTCCGCCGCCGCCTCGCGGGCGGCGACCAGGCCGAACTGGATGTACCGGCTGGTGCGCCGCGCCTCCTTGCGCCCGAGCAGCGCCGCGGGGTCGAAGCCCTTCACCTCCCCGGCGATCCGCACCGGGTACTCGCTGGCGTCGAAGCGGGTGAGCGGGCCGACGCCGCTGCGTCCCTCGCGGCACGCCTCCCAGGTGGAGCGCCAGTCGTTGCCGAGGGGCGTGATCGCTCCCAGACCGGTGACCACCACCCGGCGCGCCGGGGCAGAACCGTTGCCGCTGCCGCTCGTCATGTCCCTACTCCCATCGGCGCCCCGAGAGCGTGGTAGCCGCCGTCGACGTGGAGGACCTCGCCGCTGACGGCACGCGCCATGCCGCTGAGCAGGAAGAGGACGGCGTCGGCGACCGGACCGCTGTCGGCGCTCTCCCAGCCCAGGGGCGCCTGCTCGGCCCAGCGATCCTTGAGTCCCTTGAAGCCCGGGATCGACCGCGCCGCGATCGTCTCCAGCGGGCCGGCGGCGACGGCGTTGACGCGGATCCCCCGGGGCCCGAGGTCACGCGCGAGGTAGCGCACCACCGCCTCGAGCGCCGCCTTGGCGGGGCCCATCCAGTCGTAGAGCGGCCAGGCGACGGTGGCGTCGAAGGTCAGCGCCACCAGCGCTCCGCCGCCCGCGGCCCGGTCGGGCATCAGCGGCGCGAGCTCGGCGCCGAGCGTCTTCATCGAGAAGGCGCTCACCTGCATGGCGGTCGCCACCGACTCCCACGGCGCGGTCATGAAGCCGCCTCCGAGGCAGTCCTCCGGGGCGAAGCCGACGGCGTGCACCGCGCCGTCGAGGCCGCCCCAGCGGCGCCGCACCTCGGCGGCGACCGCGGCGACCTGGCCGGTGCTGGTCACGTCCATCTCGAGCACGTCGGGGACGGGGTCGAGCCGGCGCGCGCTCTTCTCGGTGAGCGTCATCGCCCGGCCGAAGGAGGTGAGCAGCACCTCGGCGCCGGCGCGCTGGGCGGCGTCGGCGATCCCGAAGGCGATGCTCCGCGGGGTGAGCACCCCGGTGACGAGCATGCGCTTCCCCGCCAGCAGGGCCGGCGCGGTGGCGGGGACGGAGGTCACGTCGGTCACGCTGCACACCCTAAACCGTGACGTGGGCGGGGGGTTATGCGGCGGCTCGCGGCGGAGGTGCCGCTCATCGCCGTGCCGACCGGTGGGAGCGCAGCGCCCGGACGCCGAGGGCACCGGCGCCGGCGGCGAGGGCGACGCTCACCGCACCCACCACCACGTGCACCAGGAAGAAGCCGTCGAGGTGGTGGTCGGGGTAGACGTTGCGCACGAAGGTGACCCAGACGTACAGGTTCCAGACCGCGAGGCCGACCAGGTACCAGGCGGCGCGGCGGGAGATGACCATGGCCGGGAGTCTCCTCTCTACGGGGTTGCCGGGGCGGCGGCCGCGTCCGCGGACCGGACCACGTCGAGCATGCGCTCGTGCCAGGCGGGCGACCCGGCGAGGATGTCGCCGGAGCCGTAGACGCCCCGGGGGTCGCCCTCCCAGTCGGTGACGACACCCCCCGCCTCGAGCATGAGCAGCGAGCCGGCGGCGACGTCCCAGAGCGAGAGGCCGAGCTCGAAGTAGCCGTCGAAGCTGCCCTGGGAGGTGTAGGCGAGGTCGAGGCTGGCGGCGCCGGCGCGGCGCAGGTCCTCGACACCCTCGAGCGTGGCCTGGAAGACCCGCAGATAGCGGTCGCGGTTCTCGGGGCGGCGGAAGGGGAACCCGGTGGCCACCACCCCCCGGCCGTCGCCGGCGACCGACAGCCGGCGGCCGCGGCGGTCGTAGGCGCCCAGCCCGCGGGCGCCGCACCAGAGGTCGCCGATGAAGGGCGCGCCCACCGCCCCGGCGGCGGGCATGCCGTCGACGAGCAGGCCGACGCTCACCCCGACCACGGGGAATCCGCGGAGGAAGTTGGTGGTGCCGTCGATGGGGTCGACCGCCCAGAGCGGCCCGGCGCCGCCGGTGGCCACCGTCGAGGCCGACTCCTCGGCGAGCACGCCGATCTCGGGCGCCCCGGCGGCGAGCACGGCGAGGGCGGCGACCTCGGCAGCGCGGTCGGCGGCGGTGACGTAGTCGCCCCGGCCCTTGCTCTCGGTGTCGAGGGCGAGCGGGCCGTCCCGCCACCCGGTCACCACCTCGCCGGCCGCCTCGACGGCGCGCACGGCCAGGTCGCGAAGCTCGGCGAGGGGGCGCATGCCGGACAGCGTATCCGGACGCACCGCTCCGCCGTCCTGGGCCATGATCGGCTGCGCCATGGCCGAGATCCTCGTCGGCACCGCGAACTGGGCCGACCACGAGCGCTTCTACCCGCCCGCGCTGGAGAAGGGGGTGCGGCAGCGCGAGAAGCTCACCTACTACGCCCGCTTCTTCCCCATCGTCGAGGTCGACACCACCTTCTACGGGATCCCCCGGCTGAGCACCGTCGAGGGCTGGCTGCAGCGCACCCCGCCGGGGTTCCGGTTCAACGTGAAGGCCTACCGCTCGCTCACCGGGCACGAGCGCGAGGGGGGGAGACCACGGGCCCCCACCCCCGAGGAGGAGCGCGACTTCCTCGCCGCGCTCGCCCCGCTGCGGGAGGCGGGCCGGCTGGTGGCGGTCCACTACCAGTTCCCGCCCTGGTTCAAGAACACCCCCCAGGCCCGCGACGCCATCGCCGAGGCCCGGGAGCGCCACCCCGACGACATCGTCGCCGTCGAGTTCCGCCACCGCTCCTGGTTCGACGACGGCGCCTGGCCGGCCACCGCCGAGCTGCTCACCGAGCTCGGCGCCGTCTACGTCGGGGTCGACGCTCCCCAGATCGGCGACGCCACCGCCCCGCCGCTGCTCGCGGTGACCTCGCCGCGGCTGGCGATCGCCCGGTTCCACGGCCGCAACCGGGGCACCTGGTACATCCGTGACGCCGCCAGCAGCCGCGACCGCTTCGACTACCTCTACCGGCCCTCGGAGCTGCGGGAGTGGGTGCCGGCGATCCGGGCGGCGGCCGGCGCAGGCGTGCCTGTCCATGTTGTCATGAACAACAATCGCTCCAACTACGCCGTGGTCAACGCGTTCGACCTCGCCGCCCTGCTCGAGGTGCCGTTGCCCGCCCCGCCTCCGGCCGTCCTGGAGACCCTCCGCGAGCGTGACGGACGGCTCCCGAAGTGGGCCGCGGCCGCCGGCGCCGACCTCGAGCCGCCCCCCGGCCAGCTCGACC